>NZ_JBHVBL010000057.1:0-25282 GCF_042668165.1 Arthrobacter sp. NPDC057388 | reverse complement strand
GGTTTTGAGGGCGTTAGCTGCCAGTTCGCGCTTTTTTGTCTGCTTAGAAACCCGAGGTGCCGACGAACACCTGGATGAAGGCGAAGAAGATCGTCGCGATCACGGCCACGTAGAGCAGCGCCGTGACGATCCAGCCGGAGTCGCCCACGATGCGGGCCAGGCCTGCCGGGGCGGGGATGGCGCCGTGGACGACGTTGCGCACGGTCACCCAGACGAAGAGCGGGATCATCGCCGCCCAGACAATCATGCAGAACGGGCAGAGGATGTGAATCGCGTACAGCGCCTGCGACCACAGCCACACCACAAAGATGAACCCCAGGGTGATGCCGGCCTGCAGCCCCAGCCAGTACCAGCGGGCGAAACGGGCACCCGCCAGCAGGGCCATTCCCACGGTGGTGGTGATGGCGAAGGCAACGATGCCAATGAACATGTTGGGGAAGCCGAACACCGAGCTCTGCCAGGTCTGCATCACCTGGCCGCAGGAAATCCACGGGTTCACGTCGCAGACGGTGGTGTGGTTGGGGTCCTTGAGGACCTCGAGTTTCTCCAGCACCAGGGTCCCGGACGCGAGCCAGCCGATGACCCCCGTGATCACCAGCAGCCAGCCGAACGGCCGGTCCCGTGTGATGGCCGGAACGGCGGCGCCGGCGGCAGCCGCGGGGGCCGGACCGTCCCGGTGGTCCTGTTCGTAGTCCGTGCCCGTGGAAGGCGAAGTGCGTGGCATGGGATGGCGTCCTTTGTCTGGGGTGCTCCTGCCCAGATTGTATCGCCGCCAGCTTGACACAGCCTGTACTTGCCGCAGATGGCCGCATTGACCGGCGTTGTCACACACTTACAGCTTATTTGAACAGCAATATGAGAGAATAATCGTGGCTGGAGCGCGAACCACATTCGAACTCCAGTCCGGTGGCTTGTTCCCAAGACCGCCAATGAGCAGCGGTGCAGGCTTCGGAAAGCAGATCCAGCCTCCCGCCTTCCATTGGACGGCACCTGGTTGTGGTTGTCAGAAACAACGGGTTCCAGTAACAAGCCCGCCGGCCTGTCAGGCCTGCCGCACCCCACTGCCGGTGCGAGCCTGCTGGTATCCAATTGACTTCTGTCAATGCCTGCGGGTTTTGACAATATGTGCCCCAATGGGTGCCGAATGTGGCGGCATGTCAGGGGCAGGAGTGTTGCCACATATGGATAATGACCAGGTCATAGCCGAGAATGTTGAACCGGCCGCCGCTGATGAGGCCGCCGAGGCTCCCAAGAAGGTCACCAGGACCCGGCGCAAGGCTGCCCCCAAGGCCAAAGCAGCTGACGCCGGGACGGCGGCGCCGGAAACGGCAGCCCCCGACGGCTTGAGCGGGGGACCCGGGCCGGAAACCGCTGCATCCGAATCCACCGCAGAAACCGGGGCAGCCGACGCCGCGGAAGCCCCGGTCAAGACCCCGGTGCGCCGGACCCGCGCCCGGAAGAAGGTTGCCGAGGAACCGCTGCCCGCGTTCGCCGAAGGTGCCGGAGCTGAAATAGAGGCACAGGAAGCCGGCGGTCAGATGGTCCCCTCGCCGGCTGCCGAGGCTGCTCCTGGGGAGCCTGCCGCGGAGTCCAAGCCTGTGCGCCGCCGCCGGACAACGAAGGCGAAGGCCGCCGAGGCCGAAAGCCCGGCAGAGCCAGCGGAGTCTGCCGTGGCCCCCGCGGTGGGCGCTGCTGTCGCAGCCGCTGCGGAGCCGGTGGCCGGACAGGCGGAAGAGCCCGCCCCCGAAGCGCAGACAGCGCCGGCAGAACCGGCCGCTGCCGAACCCGCCGCTGCCGAACCCGCCGCCGCGCAGGAAGCCCCTGCCGGCGAGGAGGCCGCGGCCGGGGAAGAAGCCGGACAGTCGCCTCTGGGTTCGCTTTTCCTGGAGCCTGCGTCCGTCACGTCGATCATTTTCCAGGCGCCTGACCTGAACACGGTCATCCGCCCTGCCAAGGAGGAGGCGACCGCCGAGGACGGCGAGGACGAGCTCGAGGACGACGGCGGCCGGCGCCGGCGGCGCAGCCGCGGACGCCGCGGGCGCAGCCGTTCCGACCGTGAGATCACCGACGGCGAGGAGGGAACCGACGTTTCCGACGAGGCCGCCGAAGACGAAGGTATCCAGCCGGAAGACGGCGTGACGTCCCGCCGCCGGCGGCGGCGCCGCCGTGGTGACCAGGACCTGGAACTGACCGGCGGGGGAGAAGACGATCCGCCCAACACGGTCACCCGTGTCCGCGCCCCCCGGACCATCAGTGAGGCGCCGGCGAGCAACCGTGTGACCAGCGTCAAGGGATCCACGCGCCTGGAGGCCAAAAAGCAGCGCCGCCGCGAATCCCGCGATACCGGGCGCCGCCGCACGGTCATCACTGAGGCCGAGTTCCTGGCACGCCGGGAATCCGTGGACCGCCAGATGATCGTCCGCCAGCGCGATGACAGAATCCAGATCGGCGTCCTGGAGGACGGCGTCCTGGCCGAACATTTCGTCTCCAAGACGCAGCAGGACTCCCTGATCGGCAACGTCTACCTGGGCAAGGTGCAGAATGTCCTGCCGTCCATGGAGGCTGCCTTCGTCGACATTGGACGCGGGCGCAACGCCGTGCTGTACGCCGGTGAGGTCAACTGGGATGCGGCCACCCTTGAGGGCAAGCAGCGCCGGATCGAGAACGCCCTGAAGTCCGGCGACTCCGTCCTGGTCCAGGTCACCAAGGACCCCGTGGGCCACAAGGGCGCACGCCTGACCAGCCAGATCTCCCTGCCCGGCCGGTACCTCGTGTACGTCCCCGGCGGGTCCATGACCGGCATCTCCCGCAAGCTGCCCGACGTCGAACGCAACCGGCTCAAGCGCATCCTCAAGGACCGCCTTCCCGAGGACGCGGGCGTCATTGTCCGCACCGCTGCCGAGGGGGCCTCCGAGGAGGAACTGACCCACGACATCAACCGCCTCCGCGCCCAGTGGGAGGGGATTGAAAGCCAGGCGAAGTCCACCAAGGTCCTCGCCCCGGAACTGCTCTACGGCGAACCGGACCTGACCATCAAGGTTGTGCGCGACGTCTTCAACGAGGACTTCTCCAAGCTGATCGTGTCCGGCGACGAAGCATGGGACACCATCGAGGCTTACGTCACCTACGTGGCCCCGGACCTGGTGGGCCGGCTCGAAAAATGGACCAGGGACGAGGACATTTTCTCCGCCTGGCGCATTGACGAGCAGATCCACAAGGCGCTGGACCGCAAGGTGTTCCTGCCCTCCGGCGGCTCCCTGGTCATCGACCGGACCGAGGCCATGACCGTGGTCGACGTCAACACCGGAAAGTTCACCGGCAGCGGCGGAAACCTCGAAGAGACCGTCACCAAGAACAACCTCGAGGCTGCCGAGGAAGTTGTCCGCCAGCTGCGGCTGCGCGACATCGGCGGCATCATCGTGATCGACTTCATCGACATGGTGCTTGAATCGAACCGCGACCTGGTCCTCCGCCGCCTGGTCGAGTGCCTGGGCCGCGACCGGACCAAGCACCAGGTGGCCGAAGTGACGTCTCTGGGGCTCGTACAAATGACCCGCAAGCGGATGGGCACCGGACTCCTGGAAGTCTTCGGCGAGCAGTGCGAGGTGTGTGCTGGCCGGGGCGTCGTTACCCATGACGAGCCGGTGGAGCACCGCCGGGCCAACACCGTGGCAGCAGAGCACCACGTACACCGGGCGGAGGTCCAGCCTCCTGCACGGCCGGAGCGCAAGCGGCGCCGCGGCAAGGGCGGACAGCAGTCAGAAGGTGCTCCAGCCGCCCCTGCTGCAGTCCACCACCCTGACCCGTCGGAAGCAGAACGCCACGCCAAGGCTGAAGCCACCCGCGCTGCCCTTGCCAACATTGCAGCCGCCGCGCATGCCGCCCATCTGCATGAGGAGGCGGCGCACAATGCCGCCGCATCAGGGGAAGCCGCGCGGCCGGCGGCACCTGCAGCTGCCGCGCCGGAAAGCCCGGTGGTGCACCGCGCTCCGGAAACGGAAAGCGTTTCCGGACGTCCCGGGGCAGTCCTGACGTTCGGTGGCGAGAAGGTGATTCTTCCGTTCGTCGACCACAGTGAAGAACCGCCCAAGGAAGCACCCGCCCTGACACTGGACCGCCTGGAGGAGGCATTCGCGCACCTCGGCAGCCCGGTGGCTCCCGCCGAGAAGGAAGCCCCCGCCGCGACGGAAGAGGCCAGGGAAGAAACGCCGGCTCCAGCGGCTCCCGCCCAGCCGGTGGTCCGTCAGCCGGAAGGCCGGCCTGCCGGCGTCCAGCCTGCCGACGGTGCGGCCGGGACATCCCGCGGGCGCCGTCCGCGCCGCAACCGGAGCGCCAGCCGCCCGCAGGGTGCAGCCAACGAAACCTCCGTGGAGCACCACGAGGTCGCTCCGGCAGCCGCCGCGGGACACTCGCACGAAGCTAAGGCGCCGGGGACGGGAAACGATCAGGCATCCAAGCCGGCTCCGCAGCCAGCCGGTGAACCGATCATTCTGGGAGTTGGGGTACCCGCCTCGGAACTCTGAGTTGACGGGCCCCTGGGTCCGCCCGAAGGTCCGGTACCGCGACTGCGGTGCCGGACCTCCTGTCGCAAACGCCGGAATCAGCGCCATGTTTCGAAGGAACCGCTAGGCTGGAGGACTGACACGGGGTGCCGCGCACGGGCCGGCTGAGATCCAAACCCGTTGAACCTGTCCGGTTAGCACCGGCGAAGGGATGTCTTCTTGTCGACAGCACTGTCATCAGCATCGGTCATGCCCGCTCCTGAGGCCGCCGCCAATTCACTTCCGGATCACGCAGCGACTGCCATTCCGGCCGCTCGCGCGGTTCCCAGGGTCCTCGCCATCGCAGGCTCGGATCCGTCCGGCGGTGCAGGCATCCAGGCCGACCTGAAAAGCATCGCCGCCCACGGCGGCTACGGCATGGCCGCGATCACCGCCCTCACGGCGCAAAACACCACCGGCGTGAGCGGCGTCCACGTTCCCCCTGCATCTTTCCTGTCAGCCCAGCTGGATGCTGTCAGCGACGACATCCAAGTGGACGCCGTGAAGATCGGCATGCTGGGGGATGAAAAGGTGATCGCCGCTGTCCGCAGCTGGCTCGAAAACGTGCGTCCCGGCGTCGTGGTTCTCGACCCCGTGATGGTGGCCACCAGCGGTGACCGGCTCCTGCAGGAGTCTGCGGAGGCAGCACTCCGGAAGCTGCTGCCGCTCGCGGACCTGATCACGCCGAACCTTCCCGAACTTGCCATGCTGCTCGGGGAAACGGAGGCCGCGGACTGGGCGGGCGCCCTGGACCAGGGCAGACGCCTCGCTGAGCGGACCGGTGCCACGGTCCTGGTCAAAGGCGGTCACCTGAACGGGGCCACCTGCCCTGACGCCCTCGTCAACACCGCCGGGCTGCTGTCCGCGGAAGTGGTGGAGGTGGCCGGCGAGCGGATCGCCACGCGGAACAGCCACGGCACCGGATGTTCGCTGTCGTCCGCCATGGCCGCCGTGCAGGCGCGGCTGGGCGACTGGGAAGCGTCACTGCGGGAGGTCAAGCCCTGGCTGGCCGAGGCGTTGCGGACCTCCGGAGGGCTGGAGGTCGGCGCCGGCAACGGCCCGATCAACCACTTCCACCACCTTGCCGGGGCTGGGGGTTCAGCCCAGTCCGAACCGAAGGGCGGATTCGCGGAACTGCTGCGTGCCGAGACCTTCACCCATCTGGAAGCCATCTACGGTTTGGGCTTCATCCGGGGGCTTGCCGGGGGCACTCTGCCGGAGAAGGAATTCGCGTACTACCTCGCCCAGGACGCCATCTACCTCAACGGCTACTCTCGCGTCCTGGCGCGGGCCAGCGCACTAGCCCCGACCGAGGCCGAGCAGCTGTTCTGGGCCCGGTCGTCCCAGCAATGCCTGGAAGTTGAATCTGAACTGCACCGCAACTGGCTCAGCACCCGCACGGTGCAGACGGAGCTGGGGCCGGTCACGAAGTCCTATGTCGACCATCTGCTGGCTTCCTCGGCCGGAGGCAGTTACGCCGTGCTGGTGGCAGCAGTCCTGCCCTGCTTCTGGCTCTACGCCGAAGTGGGGGAGACCCTGCACGCGGAGTACCTGGCCGCCGGGGCGGATGCCGGGCACCCGTATGCGGAGTGGCTGCGGACCTACGCCGACGAGGACTTCGCTGCCGCCACCCTGCGGGCCATCGAAATAGCGGATGACGCCGGCCGTGCCGCGTCGGCGGGGGAGCGCGAAGCGATGGTCACCGCCTTCCGGCACTCCTGCCGGTACGAGGTGGAGTTCTTCGACGCGCCGAGCCGGCACAGCTGAACGGAAGCGCGCCCGGCACCCGGTAAGATGGTCGCGCACGGCACCGGATGTCCGGAACGGCGTCCCCTGTGGCGCCTATCACGGACAACCCGCCAGTGCCAGCCTCATTTGCGGCCGACGTCGGAATTAGCGTATTCTAGATCTTCGGTGCTTACGCCAACACTTGGGTTATGACCCGGACCGCCCTGTCGGGCTTGTTCCTGGGATAGCTCACGGGTTCCCCCGGGCAATCCACGGCGTTGAGGCACAGCGAGAACCAGGCCAATTTCCGGACCCGGGTTCCGCACGCAAATTTAGTAATAAACGTCGAGAGAAGTGAGTTCCCAAGTGGTGTACGCGATTGTCCGCGCAGGCGGCCGCCAAGAGAAGGTTTCTGTTGGAGACTTCGTTACCCTGAACCGCGTCGCCGGTGGAGCTGGCAGCACCATTGAGCTGCCCGCGCTGCTCCTGGTAGACGGTGACAAGGTCACCTCCGCAGCTGCGGACCTGGCCAAGGTGACTGTTACGGCTGAGATCCTCCAGGACCTCCGTGGTCCGAAGATCGTCATCCAGAAGTTCAAGAACAAGACCGGTTACAAGAAGCGCCAGGGTCACCGCCAGGAACTGACCAAGGTCAAGATCACCGGCATCCAGTAACTTCCGGTTACTGTCCAGGTTTCCAGCAGTTTCACCAGAATTAAAGGCAGGCATTTCAAATGGCACACAAAAAAGGCGCGAGCTCCACTCGCAACGGCCGTGACTCCAACGCCCAGTACCTCGGCGTCAAGCGCTTCGGCGGCCAGGTAGTTTCCGCTGGCGAGATCATCGTCCGCCAGCGCGGCACCCACTTCCACCCCGGTGCAGGCGTTGGCCGTGGCGGCGACGACACCCTGTTCGCTCTGCAGGCAGGTGCCGTTGAATTCGGCACGCGCCGCGGCCGTCGGGTCGTCAACATCGTTGCTGCTGCAGCTGCAGAGTAACAACCAGTTCTGAACCGGTGGAGCGGGCCATGATGGCTCGCTCCACTGTTCTTTTAACCGCATTACAATCGATTTGGACGTCCAGGACGGCCGGATTCAGCAATAGAGGAGATTCACGTGGCGAGCTTTGTAGACCGGGTAGTACTGCATGTATCCGGCGGTACCGGCGGCCACGGCTGTGTCTCCGTGAAGCGCGAAAAGTTCAAGCCGCTGGGCGGGCCCGACGGCGGCAATGGCGGCAATGGCGGCGACGTCATCCTGCGCGTCGACTCGCAGACCACCACGCTGCTGGACTACCACCATGCGCCGCACCGGCACGCCACGAACGGCGGCCCCGGCATGGGCGACTGGCGTGGCGGCAAGAACGGTGAAACCCTCGTGCTGCCCGTTCCGGACGGCACCGTCGTCAAGACCAAGGACGGCAAGGTCCTGGCCGACCTCGTGGGCGAGGGGACCGAATTCGTCGCCGCTTCCGGCGGCCAGGGCGGGCTCGGCAACGCCGCGCTGTCGTCCCAGAAGCGGCGGGCACCCGGTTTTGCCCTGCTGGGCATCGAGGGCGAAGCCAGCGACATCGTCCTGGAGCTGAAGTCGATCGCCGACATCGCCCTCGTAGGATTCCCCTCGGCTGGCAAGTCCAGCCTTATCGCGGCCATGTCCGCCGCCCGCCCCAAGATTGCCGACTACCCCTTCACCACCCTCATCCCCAACCTGGGCGTGGTCCAGGCCGGCGACGTCCGGTTCACCATCGCCGACGTTCCGGGCCTCATCGAGGGCGCCAGTGAAGGCAAAGGCCTGGGCCACAACTTCCTCCGCCACGTCGAACGGTGCGCGGCTTTGGTGCACGTCCTGGACTGCGGTACGCTCGAATCTGACCGAGATCCGCTCTCCGACCTCGCAATTATCGAAACCGAGCTCGAAAAGTATGCGGTGGACATGAGCTACGCCGGCTCGAACGGCGAAGTTGTTCCGCTCAACCACCGCCCCCGGCTGGTGGCCCTTAACAAGGTCGATCTCCCGGATGGCAAGGACATGGCCGAGTTCGTCCGGCCGGAGCTGGAGTCCCGCGGCTACCGTGTCTTTGAGGTATCAGCCACGAGCCATGAGGGCCTGCGACAGCTAGGCTTCGCCATGGCAGAGATCGTCAAGGCCGCACGCGACAGCGTGGAAACCGCACCGCCGAAGGTACATGCCCCGGTACTGCGGCCCCGTGCAGTCAACGAGATCGGTTTCCGGATCCGCCGCGAGGAGAAGAACCTGGAGCCGCTGTTCCGCGTCCTGGGCGAAAAGCCCGTTCGCTGGGTCAAGCAGACGGACTTCACCAACGAGGAAGCCATTGGCTACCTCGCCGACCGCCTGGCCAAGCTTGGCGTGGAAACCGAGCTGTTCAAGCAGGGCGCCAAGCCCGGCGACACTGTGGTGATCGGCGAGGACGACGGCGTGGTGTTCGACTGGGAGCCCACCATGATGGCAGGGGCCGAGCTGCTGGCTTCGCCGCGCGGCACGGACGTCCGGTTCGCAGACATCGGCGACCGTCCCACCCGAAGCCAGAAGCGCGAGGAACAGATGGAACGGCGCGAGGCGAAGGCTGCGGCACGGGCCGAACTGGAAGCCGAACGCAAGGCCGGCATCTGGACGGAGTCCGTCAGCGCGCGCCGGGCAGCCCAGCCCCTGAAGGAGAGCGGACTGAACACCGAACATGAGGAGTGAACCCGCACACGTGACCGATACTTCCGCAATTGTCATCGAGGAACCCAAGACCGACGACCGCAGCATGCTCGCCAGGGCACGCCGCATTGTGGTCAAAGTAGGATCGTCGTCCCTGACCAGCATCAAGGGCGGAATATCGGAGGAGGCACTGACCGAGCTTTCGGACGTGCTGGCCGCCAAGTGCAACGCCGGGACCGAGATTATCCTCGTCTCCTCGGGCGCCATCTCCGCCGGCCTGGCACCCCTGGGACTGGCCAAGCGGCCCCGCGACCTCGCCACCCAGCAGGCTGCGGCCAGCGTGGGGCAGGGCCTGCTCATGGCCCGTTACACGCATGCGTTTGCCGCCCACGGCGTTACCGTGAGCCAGGTACTCCTCACCGCCGATGACCTCATGCGGCGCAGCCACCACACGAATGCCTTCCGTGCCCTCAACCGGCTGCTGAACCTTGGCGTCGTGCCTGTGGTGAACGAGAACGACACCGTCGCCACGCACAAGATCCGCTTCGGCGACAACGACCGCCTGTCAGCCCTCGTGGCGCACCTGGTACGGGCAGATGCCCTGGTGCTGCTGTCCGACGTCGACTCCCTCTACGACGGTCCGCCCGCCAAGGGCGCCAAGCGGATTCCGCAGGTCGACAGCCCCGAGGACCTCGACGGCGTCTCCATTGGCAGGACCGGCAAGGCGGGCGTGGGTACCGGCGGCATGGTCACCAAGGTGGAGGCAGCCATCATGGCCGCGGATTCGGGCATCCCTGCCCTCGTCACCTCCACCTCGAACGCTGCGGCTGCCCTGGCCGGCGAGGACGTTGGCACCTGGTTCACCGTCAACGGCGCACGCAAGTCCGTCCGGATGATGTGGCTGGCGCACCTCGCGCATGTGCAGGGCAAGCTGTTCCTGGACGCCGGCGCCGTCCGGGCAGTGCGGGACAACCGCACCTCGCTGCTCCCCGCCGGCATTACGTCGGTCGAAGGCAATTTCGAGAGCGGCGACGCCGTCGAAATGGTCTCCCCCGACGGCACCGTCATTGCGCGCGGACTGGTGAACTACTCCGCGGCCGAACTGCCGCAGATGCTGGGACGGTCCACAGTGGAGCTGGGTGAAGCACTGGGCCGCGGGTTCGACCGCGAAGTTGTTCACGTTGACGACCTGGTTCTGGTCTAGGCGCCGGCTCGCCTAGACTTGAATGATGACTGAGGCACTGATGAACCAAGCAGCTGAGACATCCAACGACGCTACGAAGGTCCCCACCCTGCCGGCAGACAGCCAGCCCACACCGGCAGAGATCGAATCTGCCGTTTACGCGATCGCCGACCGTTCCCGCCAGGCTGCCCGCAGCATGGCCCGCGCCAACCGGGCCTGGAAGGACAAGGCCCTGCGTGCCATCGGCAGCGCCCTGCTCGCGAACAAGCAGCAGATCCTGGGCGCGAACGCCAGGGACCTTGAAGCAGGCCGGGCCAACGGCACCTCCGCGGCCCTCCTGGACCGGCTGACCCTTAACGACACCCGCATTGCCGCCCTCGCCGCAGCCCTGGAGAACCTGGCCGGGCTGCCCGATCCCGTGGGCAATGTGGTGCGCGGACAGACGCTCCCCAACGGCCTGCGCCTGCGCCAGGTCAACGTTCCCATGGGCGTGGTGGCCGCTATCTACGAGGCGCGCCCGAACGTCACAGTGGACATCGCCGGCCTGGCGCTCAAGAGCGGCAACGCCGTGATCCTGCGCGGCGGTTCTGCGGCAGCGTTCACCAACGAAGCCCTCATCCGTGTGCTGCGCGAAGCACTGGAGTCCGTGGGCCTGCCTGCGGACGCCGTGCAGACCGTGGACCAGTTCGGCCGCGAGGGCGCCAATGTGCTCATGCGTGCCCGCGGACGCGTCGACGTGCTGATTCCGCGCGGCGGCCGTGAACTGATCCAGACCGTTGTGAACAACTCCTCCGTGCCGGTCATCGAGACGGGGGAGGGGAACGTCCACATCTTTATCGACGAGTCAGCCGGTGAAGACATGGCGGTGGAGATTCTCCTCAACGCCAAGACCCAGCGGCCCAGCGTCTGCAACACGGTGGAGACGCTCCTGGTGCACTCCGGCTCCACGGTCCTGCCCGCAGTCGCGGCAGCGCTGGCGAAGGCGGGTGTGCGCCTCCACGCCGATGACCGCGTCCGGGCAGCTCTCCCCGAGTCAGTCGAGTCACTGCCCGCCACGGATGAGGACTGGGCCACCGAGTACATGGACCTCGACCTGGCCGTCGCCATGGTGGACAGCCTGGACGACGCTGTGAAGCACATCCGCACCTGGTCGACGGGCCACACCGAAGCGATCCTGACCAATGACCTGCGAAACGCGGAGCGCTTCATCGCGGAAATCGATTCCGCTGCGGTCATCGTCAACGCGTCCACGCGGTTTACCGACGGCGGCGAGCTGGGTCTGGGTGCCGAGGTCGGGATCTCCACGCAGAAGCTCCACGCCCGGGGCCCGATGGGCCTGACCGAGCTGACAACCACCAAGTGGATTGTCCAGGGCGAGGGCCAAGTCCGCTCCTGACATAGCGGTAACATAGTAAAGAAGTCCGGACCGGCGGGAATCTCCGCCGTCGTCATCCTTTTATTCCTAGGGGAGAAAATGCTGTTCCAGCAGATTGCCGCGTCAGTTGCCGAACACGAGGAAAGGGCGCCCCTGTGGGCTGAGCCGTGGGTCTTCGGCATCGTGATGTTCGCCATCTTCGTGGTGCTGATGTTCGTCACCCTCTCCTACACCAACCTGGGCAACCGCCACACCGCGGTGGATGAGCACGCCGACCCGCACCGCCAGCACCCCAACAAGCACGACCACGGCCAGGGCCACTAAGATTTCCGCCGCACTGCACCACAGGGACACGCAGCGCCGGCTGCGGCTGGGCGTGATGGGCGGGACGTTCGATCCCATCCATCACGGCCACCTTGTGGCCGCGAGCGAGGTGGCCGCGAAGTTCGGCCTCGATGAAGTCGTTTTCGTGCCCACCGGCCAGCCGTGGCAGAAGTCAAGCAAGAAGGTCAGCGAGCCTGAGCACCGTTACCTGATGACGGTGATTGCCACGGCATCGAACCCGCGGTTCACCGTCAGCCGGGTTGATGTGGACCGTCCCGGTCCCACATACACCATCGACACCCTCCGCGACCTGCGGACACAGCGGCCCGACGCCGACCTGTTCTTCATCACCGGCGCTGATGCGCTGGCACAGATTCTGTCGTGGAAGGACATCGACGAGCTGTGGTCGCTGGCCCACTTCGTGGGGGTGACCCGGCCGGGCCATGAGCTCGACGGCATGGGCCGAAAGGACGTCAGCCTGCTGGAGGTGCCCGCGATGGCGATCTCGTCCACGGACTGCCGCGCGCGCGTTGCCGAGCACAACCCTGTGTGGTACCTGGTGCCGGACGGAGTGGTGCAGTACATCGCGAAATACGGGCTTTACGCCGCACCGGCCGGTAACAGCAGCTCCGAAACCACCGAGACAAACGATCCAGCCAGCACTGAATGAGTTTGAGATGAGTCAGGAACAGCCACCGATCCGCAGCCGCCGAGAACTGCGCAAGGCCCGGGATGAAGCCCTGGCCAAGAACCGGAACGCCGCCCCGCCGGGGGCCGGCGAGACGGCCCCTGCCTCAAAGCCGCCTGTCGCAAAGGCTCCCGTAAAGGATGGCTCTTCGCCTGCTGCCGGCGACCGCAAAACCGAAGAGCCCGCAGGCCGCGTGCGCCGCGCCGCCCCGGGCCCCGTGGATTCACCGCCCGCCGGCTCGGCTGCGCAGCGCTCCTCCCAGATCCGCGCCCGTGACAGGGCGGCGCTGAGGACCATCAAGGAGCTGGCGGAGAAGGAAGAGCAGCTCTCCGGCGGGGGCCCGCCCACCCGCCGCCAGCTTCGGCTGATGCAGCTCAAAGAGCAGGCGATCACGTCGGCAATGCCTGTGGTGCCGGCGGCCGACGGCGGTGCCACCACCGGGAAGCCGGCGGCTTCCGCGTCCGGCAGTCCGGCCGGCGCAACCGGCAAACCGGCCCAGCCGGCTGCATCCAAGCCGCCTGCCTCCAAGCCGCCTGCGGATAAGCCCGCAGTCCAGCCCGGCAACGGTCCTGCTGCACGGCCCTCAGTGCCGGCCGGACCCGCACTTCCAGCCGAAGGCGAGCTGCCCGAAGGCATGACGGTGGAGCAGGCCCTCGAGGCCCGTGCCCTTCTCGCCGAACAGGCCAAGAACCAGATCGCCAAGATGGAGCACATCGCGGCGACTGACCCCGAAGCCGTGGACCCGGAAATCCTGGCCCAGCAGATTGCCCTGGCCGAGCGGGCGGCCGTGCTCAACAAGCGGGCCATGGCCAAGCAGAAGCTTGCCGAAAAGAACGCCCCCCGGCAGAACGGGCAAAACGGCCCGTCCACTGCCAGCAACCTGGCCATGGTGACCCCCCTGGAATTCGAACAGGTGCCGGGCGTGGACCGTCCCGTCATGAAGCGGCCGGCCACTTCGCACGTCCCCGTGGTGACCAACCCCGGTCCGCGGGTCCCGGTGCGGGGCAACCGGCCGGGAAAGGCAGCACGCCCGAGCAATCCGTCCACCGGCCGTTCGCGGGTGATAGCCCGTGCGGAAGCGGCGGCCCGTTCAGCTGCCGCGCCGCCAGCCGGTGCCCGGCAGGATGCGGCCTGGGCGGAGGAGTCCGGCGACGACGTTGCAGCGCTGCCGCCGGTGTCCGCGAAGTCGGCCTACGGGCTGGAGCCCCTGGACGCCGCCACCGCCGGGCTTGCCCGCGCCAACCGGTTGCGGCTGATTCAGCTTGGCGTCCTGGCGCTCGGCGCTATCGCCCTCGTTGCCGGCGTCATCATGATCATCAGCGGCCTTTCACGCTGACTTCATCCAGTACCACCATCTACGCTTCATCAGCACAAGGAGTCCCGTGACCGCATCCGAATCGTCCGTCACCGTAGCCCGGCACGCAGCCAGGGCCGCGGCGGACAAAATTGCCCAGAACATCGTCGCGCTTGACGTCAGCGAACGCCTCGCCCTCGCGGATGTTTTCCTCATCGCCTCCGCGCCCAGCGAACGCCAGGTTAACGCCATCGTTGACGGCATTGAGGAGGAACTCCTCAAACAGGATCTCCGCCCGGTCCGCCGGGAAGGCCGTTCGGCTGGCCGGTGGGTGCTGCTGGATTACGCCGACGTCGTTATCCACGTCCAGCATGAGGAAGACCGTGTCTTCTACGCCCTGGAACGCCTGTGGAAGGACTGCCCGGTGGTGGACCTGCAGCTCGGAGATGACGCCTCGGCAAAGGCTCCTGCTGCCGCTGAGCAGGAGTAGCTGCTGCTCCGAATATGCCCGATTTGGAATTTTCGGAAACGCTGTTCTAAGATATTTGAGTTGCTTCGGAGAGATCCGGACAGAAGAACGGATCCTAAAGGCTGCGGCCTGAGGTTCGAAGCAGCAAGAATACGGGGCTGTGGCGCAGCTGGTAGCGCACCTGCATGGCATGCAGGGGGTCAGGGGTTCGAGTCCCCTCAGCTCCACCGGATGATCCGCCGGAATCGAAAGATTCCGGCGGATTTTTTGTTTCCGCAGGAGGCGGTGCTGCGAATTTTACCGCTGATCCCGGCCTCCGCCCGGTGTGATCGAAGCCATATGCTCTCGATTAGCTTCCTGAGGAATTCTGGACTACGCTGGTCGGGTTGCTTCGGGAAAACACAAAGATTCCGAAGGGAACAGCTTGGGGCTGTGGCGCAGCTGGTAGCGCACCTGCATGGCATGCAGGGGGTCAGGGGTTCGAGTCCCCTCAGCTCCACCAAGCAGCCGCCGGATTATGGAAACAACCATGATCCGGCGGTTTTTTCGTTAAGTCCCACACGGTCTGCGCTGGAAATCTTTGACGAATCTTGGATATTCGCCGGCCCCTTCTTTTCTGCGTTGGCCCTACAGTGGAGCCATGAAAACGGGAGCGGCCCTAGTCCTGTCCGTTGCAGGGATACTCGCGGCGGGCTCTGCCGCGCTTGCTGTTAACACCCAGGTGCTCAGCGTTCCGCCCACGGGCACCGGAAGTGCCAACACCGTTCTGCTGCCCAATGCCGCCGTGCCGCCCCCACCTCCCGTCACAGCAGGACCGAAGGCCACGCCTCGGCCAACAGGCGCAGCAGCCGGTGGGCAGAAGGCGTCCACGCCACCGAAATCCGCCGCCGCCAAGCCGGGCTCCTCGAAAGCCGGGGGAGAGAACGCGGCGAAGCCCGGTCCGGCAAAGTCCGCGCCCGCCAGCGTGCCCGGAACTGCCCCCGGTACCGTTGCGGCGCCGCCGTCCTCCGGAACGGGTGGCGGAGCGGGCGGCGGCGTGGTGGCTGTTCAGCCCGCCCCTGTACAGGGCGGTGTGGTCCGCGTGGAGCCGGGGGATGACAAGGGTGGCCTGCGGAAGGCCCCCGAGCCGGGCGATGACAGCGGCGGCCACGGCGCCGACGACTGATCCCCCGGCCTGCGCACAGATTTCCGTGTGCGAGTTGCCGCCCAGGTCGGCGCTGCTTAACCCGCAGCCTGTCGGCGCGCCGTTTTGCCGTGTCTGCGGGTCTGCCGGAGGGCCGCCGGGAGGGGAGAACCGCAGGGGCAATCTTGGACAAGTCTTTGATTACCCCTGCACCTATCCTCGACGGCGGATTCCTACTGTGGAGCCATGAAAACAAGAGCAGCCCTCGCATTGTCCGTCGCCGGCATCTTCCTCACCGGAGGTGCCGCCTTCGCCACCAGCCAGACACTTGGCAACTCGAACGCCGGTACCACCGACGACGCCAGGAGTGTCCTCGTAGCGGACGACTCTGCCACCAAAACCCCGGCCCCCGCCGTCAGCTCAGCGAAGGTTTCCGTCAAGGCCAGCGCGAAGACGACTGATGACAAGAAAGCCGATGACAAGAAGGCCTCGGCGGCCAAGAAAGCGGCCAAGAAAGCCTCCAAGCCCGCGGAACCAGGCGACGATAACGGTGGCCTGCGGACCGGCCGCGAGCCCGGAGACGACAATGGCGGAGCGGCGGCAGCGCCCGCGGAGAACTTCGTCGGCAGCGGCTCCCTCTCCGTGGAACCCGGCGACGACAAGGGCGGCCTGCGCACCACACCCGAGCCGGGTGACGACAAGGGCGGTCTCCGCACCACACCCGAACCCGGCGACGACAACGGCGGCCTGCGCTCCGATCAGGCACCGCGGGTGGCAGAACCCGGCGATGACCACGGCGGCCTCCGGACCGGCACCGAACCCGGTGACGACAAGGGCGGAGACCGCAAGGGCGTGGAGCCCGGCGATGACAGCGGCGGCAGCGGCGGCCACGGCAGCGACGACTGACCCCGACGGCAACGCTGGCGGATAAACCGGCAGACAACTGAATCGACATACGGCCCGGAGGGTCCTCCTGCACCTTGGTGCCGGAGGACCCTCGTGTGCCACCGGCGTGCAGCCTGGAACAAAAGACCCTGGGGGTAAAGACCCTAGGATGTGAAGGTGGAGCGGATATTAAGCGGCGGCACGGTCCGCAAGGCCGACGTCGTCGTCATCGGCGCAGGACAGGCTGGCCTCTCCGCAGCCTTTCACCTGGCCCGCCGCGGATTCATGCCCGCAGCGGCCCCGGGCCAGCCGGAGGATGCTGGAGCGACGGCCCGCCCCGGACTGACCTACGCGGTACTGGATGCCGAGGACGGGCCGGGCGGGGCCTGGCGGCACCGGTGGAAGACCCTGGTCATGGCCACGGTCAACGGCATCAGCGATCTTCCCGGGATGCCTCAGCCCGTCGTGGACCCGTCGGAACCGAGCTCGGCCTTCCTGAGCCGCTACTTCGACGCGTATGAGCGCCGGATAGGGCTGGCCGTCGAGCGCCCGGTCAAGGTGCTCGCCGTTGAACGTGAGGATGCAGACCCGGCAGGGCGGCTCATGGTCACCACGTCCGACGGCGGCTGGTCGGCCCGGGCGGTCATCAGCGCCACCGGCACCTGGACCAGGCCGTTCTGGCCCATTTATCCGGGACAGTTCACCTTCGCGGGTCGGCAACTGTACGTGGTCAGCACCTTGCCCCGCTGCACCTGCGGGGACCCGGCGGCGGCATTGCGATGGACGGAACGCAGGTGGCCGCCGAGCCGCGCGTACACCTGGTGGGCTACGGCCCGTCGTCGTCCACCATCGGAGCAAACCGCGCCGGGCGGGCAGCGGTGACCGGGATCCTCAAGCTCCTGGCGGCACCGGCAGCCGTGCCCGATCCACGGTAGATTTGATCCTTGCCCTGGTAACCAACAGGCCCGGGCAACCAACAGGGAAGAGGCGGCGGCAAGACGTGACAGAAACCGGTCTTAGGCAGATCCTGGGCTCGCTCCGCAGGCACCCTGACGTCGAAGCCGCCAACCTCCAGGCATGGGACGCCACCGATTCCCTCCTGCTGGACGCCGCTGCAGACCTGCTCACTCCGGAAACCACGGTGGCCGTCATCGGGGACAACTACGGGGCGCTTACGCTCGGGCTGCTGGCCGGCGCCGCCGGTCCGGCCCCAGCCGAAGTCAGGGTGCACCAGGACCTGGTGACGGGGGAGCGTGCCCTCCGCAACAATGCCGCGGCGCTTGGAGTTTCGGAAGGCTTTGCCCAGCTGCCACTGGGTACCGAACTGCTGTCCGGCGCGGACCTGGTCCTGCTGCAGCTGCCCAAGACGCTCGCCGAACTCGAAGAGATTTCCGACGCCGTTGCGCGGCATGCGCCGGCCAACGCTGTGTTGCTTGCCGGCGGCCGGGTGAAACACATGTCCTTGGGCATGAATGGCGTGCTGGGCAAGTACTTCGGATCGGTCCAGCCGCAGCTGGCCCGGCAAAAGTCGCGGCTGCTCATCGCCTCCGGGCCGGTGCGCCCGGAAGGGGACCCGCCCTACCCCGTGACCGAACACAACGCGGAACTGGATCTCGACATCTCTGCGCACGGGGCCGTTTTTGCGGGCACCCGCCTGGATATAGGAACGCGGTTCCTGCTGACCTTCCTGCCGGAGATTCCTGCCGGCGCAAGGGCCGTCGACCTGGGCTGCGGCACCGGGATCCTGGCAGCAATGTACGCCCGCCGGCACCCCGAAACCGAGGTTCTCGCCACCGACCGGTCCGCGGCCGCAGTGGCCTCGGCGCGGGCAACCGCACGGGCAAACGGCCTGTCCGCCAGCATCAGGGCAATCCAGGACGACGCGATGAGCACCCTTGACGCCGGAAGCGCGGACGTGATCCTCCTGAACCCGCCGTTCCACCTCGGCTCCAGCGTCCACGCCGGCGCCGGGCTCAAACTGTTCGAGGCCTCGGGCCGCGTGCTGGCCCCCGGAGGCCAGCTCTGGACAGTGTTCAACCGTCACCTGCACCATCTGCCCGCCCTGGAGCGGCTGGTTGGTCCCACCACGGTGCGGGGACGGAACCCCAAATTCATCGTGACCACCAGCGTCAGGCGGGCCGCGGGATGAGCCGCGCCCACCGGCGTCGAACGTCCCGGCACCATGGTGCGCGTGGGGCGTACCCGTTACCCGGGGCGTAACGTACGATTCAGACATTGGGGGAATGGCCAACAAAGAATGTTAGGGGAATCCTTGACCGAGATCCGCCAGCCCTCGCCGAGGCGCGGAACCAACCTGCCCCGAATGGGCGACTTCAACCTGACTGTCATTCTCGACGCGATCCGTCGCGCCGCCAGCGGTCTCAGCCGCGTGGAACTGGCTCAGATAGTCGGCTTGTCCCCCCAAACCATTTCGAACATCTCCCGCCGGCTGCTGGACCAGAACCTCATCGTCGAGGCGGGCAAGGAAGGCAGCGGCCCCGGCAAGCCGCGCACCATTCTCCGCCTTAACCCGGCAGGCATGTACGCCGTCGGCGTGCACCTGGACCCCGCCGTTGGCACGTTCGTCGTGCTTGATTTGTTGGGCGCCGTCGTGCAGCACTCCAGCGTAAAAATGCCGGACAGCTCCGGCCCCGAGGCCGTCATTACCGCCATCGCCACGGAAGTTGACAAATTGATTGAGGCTTCCGGCGTGGACCGGGCCAAGATCGCCGGGCTGGGCGTCGCGGCACCGGGTCCCATCGACCACGACAACGGAACGGTGGTTGAGCCCCCGCTCCTGGACGGCTGGGACAGTGTTCCGCTCCGGGACGCGCTGGCCGAGGCCACAGGCCTGTCGGTGCTGATGGATAAGGACGTCACCAGTGCCGCGGTCGCCGAAACCTGGGCAGGCGGCGCGAGCGGAGCCGGCAGCTTCGTTTTCATGTACATGGGAACAGGCATCGGCTGCGGCATCGTCCTCAACGACGAGGTTGTCCGAGGCACATCGGGAAATGCCGGCGAGATCGGCCACCTCATTGTCGACCCGGATGGTGCCCCCTGCGACTGCGGCCTGCGCGGCTGTGTCAAGTCCACCTGCATTCCCCAGGTTCTCGTGGCGCAGGCCCAGGCAGCGGGCATCCTGGATGAGCCCGGAAGCGCCACCACAGGCTCAGCCGTGCAGGAGCGCTTCGCGATGCTCTGCGAAGCGGCCGACGCCGGCAACAGCGCTGCGGCTGCCATCATCGACAAGTCGGCTGAACTGGTGGCCCGTGCGGCGTCAGCGGTGGCCAACATCCTGGACGTGGACCGGGTGGTGTTCGGCGGCCCGTTCTGGCCGCTGCTGTCCGCGCGCTACCTGGAAAAGGTCCCGGGCCTCATCCAGCAAAGCAGCGATGCCGGCAACATCCACGCCGTCGAAGTGGTGGGAACCGGCGTAGGGGAGGACGTGGGGGCTGTGGGCGCTGCCTGCCTGGTCCTGGAACACACCCTTGCGCCCCGGGCCCAGCGGCTGCTGCTGGAAGGCTAAGCCTCAGTCGATGTCTTCGACGATCGTCCCGTAGGGGATCGTGTCGTCCAGGTGGGCCTGGTGTCCCCGGGGGACAAAGAGCACCCGGACGCCATGCAGCTGGTCCGCTGCCGACTGGAGAAGGACCGGACGGACCATGTCAACGAAGCTCGGGTCCTTGCCAACGAGATATTCCTCGTAGCTGGCTGGTAGCTGGATCATGGCATCAGAATAGACCTGATCATGGGCTAAAGGGAGGGTGCCCGGCAACCTCCCGCCGGGCACCCTTTCCACTGTTGGACGCTGTGTTGCCTAATAACCGGGCTGGACCGTCGGGCTGTCGCCGGTGGCCGGGCTGCTGGCGGGCCCGGAGGTTTCAGTGGCAACCTCGGCCGGGGCCGTCTTGGCGTACACGGTCTTGCTGACCTGGTAGGCATGCTTGTCCAGCTTGAGCGCCTCCTGGTTGATCTCCTTCAGCTTGGCGTCGGTGAGCTGCTCGACCTTGACGAGGTCCAGCGTCTCCTGGTCCGTGCCGCCCACCGCCGTTACCTTCACCAGCCCGGTTCCGGCGGAGTAGAACTTACGCTGGTGTCCCACCGCAGGTTCCAGCGGGTTGCGCTCGTCAATCACCAGCACATCGTCATAGCAGCCCGTCGCAACGCACACACGATCGTTCTGCTTGAAGACCTGGCCGCAGTCGAGGAAATCGACGCTTGGCGCGTGGGCCTGGACGTAACTGGGCGTGTTGGTCTGGGGGTTTGCCTGCATGGCGATGCCGGCCTGGGCGTCGTCCAGGCTATGGATGAAGGTGGCCGGCGCACCGGTGAACTTCCCGTTTTCAAATTCCTCAGGGTATTCACCGAACAGCCAAACGTCGCCGCTGTTGGTCTGGGCGAAGAACGCAAGTTCGGATTCCACCAGCTCACCGTCGGCGTAGTCCCGGTCCCACAGGACCTGGGTCTTGACGCCGTCGATCACCTTTGTCAGCCCCGTCACCGAGTGGGTTACCGTCCGCTTGATGGTTCCCTCGGCACTCTTGACGTTGCCCGTCGTGGTGTACTGCATGCCGGGCTTCAGCGGGAACCACTTGTTGTCCACGTTGGGGGAAGACTGGAATTGGGAGGCGTCAAAGTTGATCCGGGAGCCCGGCCCACAGAATTCATCCGCGGCGGCTGTCCCGGTGGCGCCAGGGGAGGCCGACCCGGAAGTTGCAGGTGCGGCGGTTGTTGCCGGAGCCGACGTCGCTGTCGGGGCGGCGGATGTCACCTGCGGGGAGGTATTTTGCTGCGGGGCGCAGGACGTGACCGTGGCCAGCGCAACGAGGAGCACAAGGGCGGAGCCCGGGCGGGAGGATGATTTGGCAGGCGCTGGTTTGTAAAGCTGGAACATCTCGATGGCCTTTCGCCGTAGGGATCTCTGGCTTCCAGCACTTCCACCGCGCCGTCAGTGCCGTGCCCGGCGGCAGCGGAACGCTGGCTGACCGCGCCCTGCCGGCAGGCGCACCATGGGCGGTGCGGCGCAGGGTTTTGACGGGCACGGATTATGTTCTCTCGGGACGATTCACCGAGGAAGAACCAGAAGGAGCATCCAGCCTCCTCAACCTGAGACCTTGCCGAATCCGATACGACGTGACAAAAGAATGGACTAATTTCAGCGGTTTGAAAAGGGGTGACTGCACCTGTTCGTGCGAGGCAATCGCCGCCGGGAGGCCTTTTGACGAAGATAATTCTGAAGGGGGCATCCAGCCGGGCGTAAAATGGCGTCTTAATTCGGCGCCAGCTTGAAGGCGCCCCGGTCGGCTTCTAGAGTTCTATACAAGCTACCGAGGTAACGTGTCAGCGATCCTCCACTGCGGATGTGCCGCCTGCCGGCCGCCAAGGAGGGTGTGGGTGCCCCCATGTGGGCCTGACATTTGCTCACGGTGGACTTCTTTACAGGCGCAACAGTCGCGGCTGCGCCCTGCCGAAGTCCGTCCGTGTTCCCAAACTCAAATTCATTGACCGCATGCTGCAGGGTGTTCAGCCAGGCAGCGCCGCCTTCAATGGCCCAAAGCCAAGGACGCAAATGTCACCGCCAAGCCTTATTGAAACACATCCAAACCTCTCCGACACCGCGCCGGTGGCGCTCTCCTACGAGCTGTTTCCGCCCCGTTCGCCCGCCGCCGCGGAGACCCTGTGGACCACCATCCGGGAAATCGAGGCCACGGACCCCGACTACGTGTCCGTCACCTACGGTGCCAGCGGATCCAACCGGGACACCGCCGTCGACCTGGTCAACCGCCTGGTGCTGGAGACCACCCTCCGTCCGCTTGCCCACCTGACGTGTGTTGGCAACACGCCGACGGAGCTGGCCGAAATCATCGGCGAACTGCTCGACGCCGGCGTCCGCGGCATCCTCGCCCTCCGCGGCGACCTGCCCAAGGACAGTGACGCGCCGGTCAGCGGCTCGCTCCGCTACGCCCAGGACCTGATCGAGCTCATCCGCCGGGTTGAGCAGCGGCGATCGGCCCTGCTGTGCGCCGGCAAGGTTGCCGTCGGCGTGGCAGCGTATCCCACGCGGCACCCGGAATCACCCAGCGAAGCCCATGACGTCGAGGTGCTGCTCGCCAAGCAGCGCTCAGGTGCCGACTTCGCGATCACCCAGGTGTTCTTCCGCACCGAGCAGTACGCGGACCTTGTCACCAGGGCACGCCGGGCCGGTGTCACCATCCCCATCATCCCCGGCGTCATGCCGCTCACGAGCCTGCGGAGGCTCAAGCGGCTCGGGGAACTGGCCGGCGTCGAGCCCGCACCGGAGCTCGTCGAGCGCCTGGCCGCGGCGGACACCGACGCCGAACGGCACCGCATCGGCGTCCGCGCAACAGTGGACCTGGCCAAGGCGGCCCTGGACGCCGGAGCGCCCGGACTCCATATCTACACGTTCAACGAACACCAGAGCGCGCTTGAAGTGCTGGACAAGCTCTCGCTGGCCCGGCCGGCACGCCCCACGAACCGTCTCAACGCGCTCGCCCGCCGTCAGCTCGCCGGCTGACCGCCTTCGTCAGCTCTCAAGCTGTCCGTATTCCTCCCCGAGACATTCACACTTTTCAACGGCTCTTTAAGGAATTTCGCATGCCCGATAAGAACGCCACGCCTTTCCCGTCCGCATCCATCCTCGGCTACCCCCGCATCGGCCGCCGCCGCGAGCTGAAGAAGGCCGTGGAAGCCTACTGGGCCGGCAAGATCGACGCCGTTGCCCTCGACGCCGCCGCCAAGGAAATCCAGCTGGGCACTGCCAGGCGCCTGCAGGGACTCGGCCTCACCGAAGCCGCTGCGGTGCCGGGCACGTTCTCCTTCTACGACCAGGTGCTCGACGCCGCCGCCCATGTCGGCGCTGTTCCGGCCCGCTTTGGCAACCTCCTCGACGCCGAGGGGCAGCTGGACATCGACGGCTACTTCACCCTGGCCCGCGGCAACAAGGAACAGCAGCCGCTGGAAATGACCAAGTGGTTCGACACCAACTACCACTACCTCGTGCCGGAAATCGGCCCGGAGACCAACTTCGCGCTGACTTCCAACCGCATCGTTGAAGAATTCGGGTACGCTCTCGCCAACGGCGTGGAGACCCGCCCGTACATCGTTGGCCCGGTCACCTTCCTGCTCCTGAGCAAGGCCTCCGACGACGCCCCCGCAGGTTTCAGCCCGCTGTCCCGCCTCGAGGACATCCTGCCCGTCTACACCGCGCTGCTCGAAAAGCTGGCAGCCGCCGGCGCCAGCTGGGTCCAGCTGGACGAGCCCGCGCTGGTGGTGGACCAGGACACCCCCGAGCAGGAGATCCAGGCAGCTGTTGCCCGCGCCTACGAGGTGCTCGCCGCTTCGGCCAGCCGCCCGCAGCTGTTCGTTTCCACGCCGTACGGCGCGCTGAACGGTCAGCTCGGCACCCTTGCCGCCACCAACATCGACGCCCTGCACATCGACGTCTTCAAGGGCGAAGTTCCCTCCTCTGCGGCGCTGGCCGCGCTGGGCAGCAAGACCCTGGTTGCCGGTGTCGTGGACGGCCACAACATCTGGCGCAACGATCTGCAGGCTTCCGCCAACAAGATTGCCGGGCTGCAGAAGAGCGTCAACAAGCTCGCCATCAGCACCTCCACCTCCACCCAGCACGTTCCGCACGACGTCGAGGAAGAGGCCCAGCTGTCCGAGCAGCTCCGCAGCTGGCTGGCATTCGCCGACCAGAAGGCCGCTGAGGTTGTTACCCTGGCCGGCCTGCTGACCGACGCCGCGGGTGTCCAGCCGGCCATCGACGAGGCTACCCGCGTCATCTCTTCCCGCGCCGAAGCCGAAGGCGTTCGCCGTGCCGACGTCCGTGCCCGCACCGAGGCCCTGACCGCGGCGGACTTCAACCGCTCCGAGTACCCGGTCCGCGAAGCTGCCCAGGAAGCAGCACTGGATCTGCCGCCGCTGCCCACCACCACCATCGGCTCCTTCCCGCAGACCTCGGAGATCCGTTCGGCCCGTGCCCGGAACAACACGGGCGCCCTGACCGACGAGCAGTACGAACAGCTCATGAAGGACGAGATCAAGCGCGTTGTGGAGCTGCAGGAAGAGCTCGGCTACGACGTCCTCGTGCACGGCGAGCCCGAGCGCAACGACATGGTCCAGTACTTCGCCGAGAACCTGAAAGGCTTCGATGTCACGGTCCACGGCTGGGTCCAGTCCTACGGATCCCGCTGCACCCGCCCGTCCATCCTCTGGGGCGACGTCACCCGCAGCGCCCCCATCACGGTGGAGTGGGCCAAGTACGCCCAGTCCCTGACCAGCAAGCCGATGAAGGGCATGCTGACCGGTCCGGTCACCATCCTGGCCTGGTCCTTCGTCCGTGACGACCAGCCCCTGGGCGAAACCGCCAACCAGGTGGGCCTGGCGCTGCGCGATGAAATCGCTGACCTCGAAGCTGCCGGCATCAGGATCATCCAGGTTGACGAACCCGCCCTGCGCGAACTGCTCCCGCTGCGCAAGGCCGACCAGCCCGCTTACCTGGACTGGTCCGTCAACTCCTTCCGCCTGGCCACCGCCGGTGCTGCCGACGCCACGCAGATCCACACCCACCTGTGCTACTCCGAGTTCGGTGTGATCATCGATGCCATCGACGGCCTGGACGCCGACGTGACCTCGATCGAAGCCGCCCGCTCCCGCATGGAGGTCGTCCACGACCTCGAGTCCCACGGCTTCGGCCGCGGCGTCGGGCCCGGTGTTTACGACATCCACTCGCCGCGCGTTCCGGGCGAGCAGGAACTCACCGAACTGCTGAGCACCGCCGTGAAGCACGTTCCGTCCCGCCAGCTCTGGGTCAACCCGGACTGCGGCCTGAAGACCCGCGGCTACGCCGAGACCGAAGCGTCCCTGCGCAACCTGGTCGCTGCTACCAGGACGGTCCGCGCGGAACTGCTTGAAGGCGCAAAATAGGAATGTAGCCGCTGATCGGGCTTGAGACGCCGACGGCGGGATGTCACCATCCGGTGACAT
>NZ_JBHVBL010000056.1:0-26091 GCF_042668165.1 Arthrobacter sp. NPDC057388 | reverse complement strand
CAGCACCGGCTCCCTCTGCATCTGTTCCCTGTGCGTTATTTCGTGCCTTGGTTCGCGGCCGGCTACTCGGTTCCGGTAGCCAGCAGCTGGGCCCGGAGCTCGCGGCGTTCACGCTGCTTCTCTGGATCGGGCAGCGGCACGGCCGCGAGCAGCCGCTGCGTGTAGGCCTCCTGCGGGTTGCGCAGGATCTGGTCGCGGGTGCCCTGCTCCACAATGCGGCCGCGCTGCATGACGCAGATGCGGTCGGCCAGCACGTCCACGACGGCGAGGTCGTGGGTGACGAAAAGGCAGGCGAAGCCGAGCTCGCGCTGCAGGTTCTGGAACAGTTCCAGGACCTTGGCCTGGACCGAAACATCCAGCGCCGACGTCGGCTCGTCCGCCACCATCAGCTTTGGTTTCAGGGACAGTGCCCGGGCGATGCCGACACGCTGTTTCTGCCCGCCGGACAACTCGTGCGGGTACCGGTTCCGGTAATTGCGGGGAAGTTCCACCTGGTCCAGCAGGGCCTCGATGCGCTTTTGCAGGTCGGCGCCCTTTGCCACGCCGGCGAGGTACATCGGCTCGCCGATGCTCTCTCCGATGGGCAGGCGCGGGTTCAGGGACGACGACGGGTCCTGGAACACCATGCCAATGTGGCGCCGCACGTGGTGCAGCTGCTTGCCGTTCTTCTTCGCGGCGGAGATGTCCTGCCCCACCACGCGCATCGTTCCGGCTGCGACCGGCAGCAGTCCGACGGCGGCACGCCCGATGGTGGTCTTGCCCGAGCCGGATTCCCCCACCAGGCCCACCACCTGTCCGGGATGGATGGTCAGGTTGGCACCCTCGACGGCGCGGAAGGCCGGCACCCGGCCCTGCTTCGGATATTCGATGGCGACGTCGGTCAGCTCCAGGACGGGTTCGCCCACGGGGCCGGTGGATTCGACGGCCGCCAGGGCTGCCGCGTTCTCCCGCTCGCGGCGGACAAGTTCCTCGTGGTCCACCGATTCGAGCTCGGCGTGCGTGGCGGCGGCCAGCGCTGCTGTCACGTCAACGTCGGGTGCGGTGTCCGTGCCTCCTTGCCCAAGGTGCGGCACGGCAGCCAGCAGCGCCTGCGTGTATGGGTGCTGCGGGTTGTGGAAGATCTGTTCGGCGGTGCCGGTCTCCACGATCAGGCCCTTGCGCATGACGGCGATCCGGTCGGCGAGGTCGGCCACGACGCCCATGTCGTGGGTGATCAGGACAATGGCGCTGTCCAGCTTGTTCCGCAGGTTCCTCATGAGGTCGAGGATCTCCGCCTGCACCGTGACGTCCAGGGCCGTGGTGGGCTCGTCAGCGATCAGCAGCTTGGGGTCGCAGGACAGTGACTGGGCGATCATGGCACGCTGGCGCTGGCCGCCGGAGAGCTGGTGCGGGTAGGACTTGAACGCCTTAACCGGGTCCGGCAGTTCCACCAGCTCCAGCATGCGCAGCGCACGCTCCTTGGCCTGGTCGGGGGACACTTCGTTATGGAGGCGCACCGTCTCGACGATCTGTGCGCCCACCGTGTAGACCGGATTCAGCGCCGTCATGGGCTCCTGGAAGATGACGGCCACATCCTTGCCCCGGACGCTGCGGATGTTGGCGGCATCCGCGCCCAGCAGTTCCTTGCCGGAGAGCCTGACGCTTCCGGACACCCTGCTGTTGCTGGGCAGCAGACCGAGCAGCGCCATGGAACTGGCGCTTTTACCCGAGCCGGATTCGCCGACGATGGCCAGGACCTCACCGGCGCGAACCTCATAGTTAAGCCCGACGGCGGCCGGCACCCACTTCTTTTCCACGCCGAAGTCAACGCTGAGGTCGCGCACTTCGAGGACGACAGAGCCCTTCCCGTCTGCCCTCCGCCGGCCGGCGCCCGGCTCAATGGAATCGGGCTCTGGGCTGATGTAGTCAGACATGTTGGGGTTTTCCTTCCACCCGGGCCGGCGGAGCAGCTGGGATTAGTGCTGCGGCCGGGAATACTGAATTATTGGGGGCATGAGCACTGTGCCGCATGCCGGAAACGCCGCTATCTTCAAGGCGCGCACCAACAAGTGGTTTGCCGGATTCTCGTGGTTCGTCGCGGCCGCCGGACTGGCCGGCCTGCTGGTGGCGGGCGGGCTTCCCGCCATGGCCGGGTCCTGGCCGCTGCTGCTCATCGCCTACCTTGGCTGGCTGCTGTTTTGGCGCCCCGCTGTGGTGATTGATGATGCCGGGGTCACCATAGAGAACCCGTTCCGCGCCATCCGGGTGCCGTGGGCAGCCCTGGTGCACGTGGACACCCGGTATGCGCTGACCCTGGTGACGCCCGGCAAAAGCTACGGTGCCTGGGCGGCCCCCGCTCCCGGCATCTGGGGCGGACGCAACGCCCGCCCGGAGGACCTGCGGGGACTGCCCGACAGCACGTACGGGCCGGGCAACTCCGTCCGTCCCGGCGACCTGAAGACCACTGACTCGGGCCAGGCTGCGCAGCTGGTCCGCGGACGGTGGCAGCAGCTGGTCGAATCCGGACTTCTCGACGCCGGGGCAGCAGACACCACTCCGGTTACCGTGACGTTCCGCTGGCGCGAGGCAGCGGCGGCCCTGCTTCTTCTCGGGCTGACCTACTGGAGCGTGGCCGCCCTGTAGGCGGGATGCGCGCTGCGCCCGCCCGCGGCACGGTAGCAGCACGTCAGGCTCCCCTGTCCCCGCCGGTGGTCCGGCCGTCATTTGCACTGCTGTCCTCTGCCCTGCTGTCCAGGGCCGCGACCGGAGTGGCTTCCGGAAGTGTTGTGCCGGCGTCGGTCGCTTTCTTGGCGTTGAACTTCTTTTGCCGTGGATCAAAGGCGTCCCGCAGGCCGTCACCGATGAAGTTGATGCTGAGGCAGATGAGCACGATGAACAGGCCGGGGAACCAGAACAGCCAGGGGCGCGTGGCGAAGGCTTCCTGGTTCTGGGAGATGAGCAGGCCCAGGGACGTGTCCGGGGACTTGACGCCGACGCCCAGGTAGCTGAGGGCCGTTTCGGTGAGAATGGCCGCTGACATGGTCAGGGTGACGTTGACGATCAGCACGCCCACGGCATTGGGCAGGATGTGCTTGAAGATGATCCGGGCGTTGCTTGCCCCGGAGATCCGTGCCGCGTCGACGAACTCGCGCTCCCGCAGGGTGAGGAACTCACCGCGCATGAGCCGGGCAAGGCCCACCCAGCTGATCAGCCCCAGGAAGATGCCGAGGGCGAGGACGCCGTTGCTGCTCGCGAAGGCGGCGAACCAGCTGCCTTCGTCGCGGCGGCCGGCCAACTGGGCCATGACGGCCGCGAGGAGCAGTGCCGGGACAATGATGATGACGTCGGTGAGCCGCATCAGGACCGCTTCCATCCAGCCCCGGAAGTAGCCGGACAGCGCCCCCACTACCACACCGATCAGGCCGGCGATCAGGCCGATGACCACCATGATCGTGATGGACTGCTGGGCGCCGCGCATGGTCATGGCGAACAGGTCGCGCCCGATCCGGTCCTGTCCGAAGGGGTGCTCACCCCAGGCCAGGGGCCACAGTGACGCTGTGGGGGCGCCGTCGTTGACCAGTGGCGAGACGGCTACGTGGGTGTACTTCCACCAGCCGGGTATCCCGGCATAACCCACGGAGGTGAAGGCCATGACGAAGATGATCGCAAAGACGGCCAGGCCGGCGATGGCGCCGGAATGGCCAAGGAACCGCTTGCGGACAATCTGGCCCTGGCTCAGGCCGCGGGCTTCGGAGACGGGCTCGATGCCGGCGGCTTCCTGCCGCACGGTGGCCTGCTCCGCCATGATTTCATCCTGCTGACTGGGCTGGCTCATGCTTTCACCCTTACTCGTGGATCCAGTGCGGAGTAGGCGAGGTCCGCGATGAGGTTGAACGCCATGGCCGTGATGGCGACGCAGATGAAGACGCCCATGACGGGGTTCGGGTCAACGTGCTGGATGCCGTCGAGGAACAGGAATCCCATGCCCCGGACGGAAAAGACCGTCTCGGTGATGACTGCGCCGCCGATCAGGCCGCCAATGTCGAAGGCCACGATGGTGGCCACCGGAATCAGGGCATTCCGGAAGGCGTGGCGCATGACGACTGTCCGTTCCGAAAGACCCTTGGCGCGGGCTGTCCGGATGTAGTCCATGTTCATGATCTCAAGCATGGAGGCACGGGTGAACCTGGTGTATCCGGCCAGGGAGATCAGGATGAGCGCGGTGGTTGGGAGGATCAGGTGGGTGAAGGAGTCGATGCCCAGGATCCAGAAGTCACCCTCGATGTTCGGCGTGCCGGCGCCGATGGTGGCGATCGGCCGTCCCCGGACCCTGCCGTTGTTGAAGTACGCGGGCCACGCCTGCATGAAGCGGTCGAGCAGGATGAGGAATCCCACGAGGAAGGACGTGATGGCCGCCGCTCGCATGGACTGTCCGCGGTCGTAGCCGCCCATGAAGTAGCCGATGGCCATGCCGACCAGGACGGCCGCGACTGCCAGCAGCACGATCATGAGGAACGTTGCTTGGTTCAGCAGCGGCTGGAGCACGAAGTAGAGGACCACCCCGACGCCGACGGCGATCAGGGCTGACTGCAGCGCTTTACGGTTCCGCAGGCCTGCAGTGAGCAGGGTCACGGCAAAGGCAATGCCCACCCCGGCGATGGCGATGACCACCGGGCCGAGGCCCGGCGTCTTGAACCACTGGGTGACAGAGAAGTAGATAAGGACCGCGGCGACGACGGCGAAGACGATGCCGCCCGTCATGGCCCTGCGCCTGGCATCGCCGCCGGCCACGATCACGGCCACGCCGCCGAGGACCGCGCCGACTCCGAGCGAGACAGGCAGGGGTATCTCCGGATTTCGGAGGAAGTTGTTGAAGCCGATGGCGCCGAACTCCTTGAGCAGGACGGCGACCCAGAAGATCGGCAGGGAGAAAAACAGGAAGGCCATGAAGGTCACGCCGTAGTCCAGTGTGCTGTACTGGCGCAGCGCGGTGATGATGCCCAGCGTGATGCCCACGAGGATGGCCAGGACGGTGGCCCCGGTGACGAGCGTCAGCGTCTGAATGAGTGCATGGCCGAGGGCGTCCGTGATGGGCTGGCCGGCGATGTTCTTGCCGAGATTGCAGGAACCGGTGAAGGGCACCAGGCACTGGGCTGCGCCGCCGAGCCATTTGAAATACCGCACGGGAGCGGGCGTCTCCAGGTCCAGCAGCGCGGATCGGGAGTCCATGAGCTGTTGCTTGTTTGGTGCACTGCTGGCGCGGAACTCGGCGAGCGGGTCGCCTGATGCTGCGGTCAGCAGATACACCAGGAACGAAGCGCCCAATAGGATGAGTGCGGCGGTGACTAGCCGCCGGACTATGTAGGTCACCATTGTGATAGAACCTCAGGATTCGGGCCCGGGGATTGCCCGGACCGGTCGCAGGTTTGGCGGCGCCTTACTGCTTGTGCTGCCAACACAGGCACTGCCGGGAGATGGCGCTGCAAGGCGCCGGGACCGTGGTGCATGGTCCCGGCGCCTCAGTTAGCTTGTGGCACTTCGCGGCACGGGCTTACTTCTCGGCCCACTCCCAGAAGTTCCACCAGACGCCCGTCTGGTTCGGCATGAACTTCACGCCGGTGATGCGGTCGCTGTAAGCGTCAACACCAACGGACTGGAACAGCGGGAGGCCGTAGGCCGAGTCCCAGATCTTCTTGTCGATCTGCTTGGACAGTTCATCCTGCTTGCTGCGGTCCGTCGTCACAATGAGTTCGTCCATGAGCTTGTCGGCTTCAGGATCGCTGAACTTGTTGAAGTTGGAACCGTTGTTGGAGCGGAAGATCTGCGGCACGCCGGAGACGCCGACGCCCGGGTTGATCCAGCCGAAGATCGTGGCGTCGTAGCCGCCCTTGCCGAGGGCCTTGCCCCAGTCAGAGGCGCCCAGGCCGCCGTCGACGATCTTGAAGCCGGCCTTGGTGGCGGACTCGCGGATGAGCGAGAACGCGTCCACCCGGTTCGGGTTGTCCTTGTTGTACATGATGCGGACCTCGGGCGTTGCGCCGTTCAGGAGCTTCTTGGCGGCCTCAACATCGGCATCCTGGTAGTTCGAGGAACCGTTGCCCTGTGCGGAAGCCTCGTAAGCCGGCTGCGCAGGAACAAACAGCTGCGAATCCAGGGGCTTTGCCTCGGGATCGAGCTTCTTGATGATCTTGTCCACGATGTCCTTGCGCGGAACCGTCTTCATGAATGCTTCACGGACGTTCTTTTCCGCGAACGGTCCCGAGTAGTTCAGGTCGATGTGGTCGTAGGAGAGCTGGTTGCCCTGCTCCACCGTCACGCCCTGGCTCTCGAGTGCCTTGAGCTGTTCGAGGGTGTCCGCCGAAGCCTGCGGGGCGATGATGTCAGCTTCGCCGTTCTTCAGTGCCTGGACCTGGGCCGGGGATGAACCGATGTAGCGGACAGTAATCTCGTCCAGCTTGGGCTCGGGACCCCAGTTGTAGTCCTTGTTGCGGACCATGGTCAGGGACTGGTCCTGGTTGATGCTCTGGACAATGAATGGACCATTGGAGAGGAACAGGCTTGGATCGCTCGGCAGGGTCTTGGAGTCGAAGCCGGTATTCCACATGTCGGACATGGTCTTGAGCTTGGCATCGGCGGCCTTGGGTGCCTTGGCGTCGCCGCGGGGCAGGCCCTTGAGGTGGTCGATGAAGGCCTGGGTATCGGCCAGGCCGGCCTTCTTTGCCAGGACGTGGGCCGGAATATCGATGCCCGGCCCACCCAGCGCGATCTCCCAGTCAGCGTACGGCTTGGAGTACTTGATGGTCATGGAACGGTTGTTGTCGCCGATTTCGGGGAAATCGGTGAGCGCCAAGCCGGTGGGATCGCCGGCGTAGGAGAAGTAGGACGTACCCGCCTTGCCCTCGGCGTCGGCGTCGTTGTAATACCCGGAGAAAGCCGCCCACTGCAGGAGCAGGTCGGCTGCGGTGACGGGAGTGCCGTCCGACCACTTCACGCCTTCGTTGATGGTGTACTTGACGGTCAGCGGATCATCGGACGTCTTTTCCATCTTGCCGAACTTGTCGTTGTGGACGACGTTCAGCTGGTTGTCGATGTAGTAGAACCCGGAGTGTGTGGCGTAGCTGACCTTGGAGTTGATGTCGGTGTTGCCATCCGCCGTGTTGGGGTTGAAGGTGTTGAACGCGTTGACCTCGACTACAGTGGCTGTTCCCCCCTGCTTTCCGGCCGCATTGCTGGACGGGGTTGTCCCGCCATTCGTGCTCGCGCAGGCGCTGAGCGCCAGTGCAGCCGCGGCTGCAACGCCTACTGCTTTGGAAATACGACTGAATCGCATTCCGCCTCCTATGTTTCATTGAGTGTGGAAAAGACCTTCGCTGTGGGCGCTGGCCAGACCCGCTACATCCCCCCAGTGAGATGTGGCGAGTCTCACATGACAAGAAGCCTAGACCCGAACACGACACGCGGGGTCCGAAAGTTGTCCCTCAGTAAAGGTTGTTATCGAGATGCAACCAAGACGCTGCCGCGCGAAAAAAGTGCACCGTTTTTCCTTGACGCCATGTTGCAGCGCGGGTAGGGGTGCCAATCACAGAAAAAGCCCCGATCCATGGGGATCGGGGCTTTTTGCTGTTAATGCTCAATCACTGAGGTACCTCAGAGAGCCATGGCTCCGCCCGTCCCGATCCAATGTCAGGCGATGGTGCGCCGGCTCGAGTCGAGCCGGCGCGTCCAGCCGCGGCTATCGAGGTACTCCAGCAGGGGGATCGCGACACGGCGGGTGGTTCCCAGCGCTTTCCGCGCCTCACTGGCTGTGAACGGCTGCGGCAAGGCGGCCAGTTCGCGCATGGCCAGGGCTGGCGCCCGCGGAAGCAGGACAACGCCGTCACCGAGCCTCAGCAGGCGCCCGCTGCGCTCAGCTGCCGCCAGTTCACGGGCGCCCAGGCCAAGGGCATCCAGGTCGTGGGCTTCGGGCGCAGCGAACGGTGCAATCTCCAGCCGGTTCTCCAGCGTGGCGATCCCGGCCTCGGCCGCACCGAGGTCCTGGCGCTGCCCCGGAAGACTGATAAAGCCCGCCCGCTGCACCAGTCCCGCTTCCCGGACAACCTCTGCCAGCAGCGCGCCGCCGCCCGGTCCGATCAGGTCCCCGGCGGCCCCGTGGGAGAGCCCGGCCGCCAACGGGTCCTGCTCGCTGAGTTGCTCCACGGCGCTGCGCAGCCGCCGTCGCCATGCATCGAAGACCGTTTCGTACACCCACAAGCCGCCAAAGGCCTTCACACCGTCCGGTATCCGCGCCAGGCCGGAAAGACCCATCCGGCGCAGTTCTTCGACCCGTACCGCGCCCCGGCGGGCCACTTCCGTCAGCGCGTCCCCGCCAGGTGACATGGCTGCGAGGACCCCGGCCCGCCGGCTGCTGTCGCCGCGGCGGTCGAGCGCGGGCGGATCGACGTCGAGGATCTGGGCCCCGGCCAGCACGGACCGGCTTCCGGTGGCCCGCAGCACCAGGCGGTCGCCCAGTTCGAGGGGAAGCCGACGGCCGAGGGCCAGGCGGGCGTGGTCCGGATCGAACGGGCGCAGCCTGCCCGGCACGGCGGCGGTGCCGATGTGGACGAGCAGTTGCCCGGGTGCGTCTGTGAAGGAGGCACCCATGGTGCGCCTTACGTCAATGGTGTCCACCACCGGCCAACTGTCCTCCGTGAGGAGAACGTCGCCCCGATGGATGGCATCAGCGGACAGCCGGGACCGGAGGTTCACGGCCACACGGCTGCTGGGACCGACGGAGTGAGCGGACCTGTTGCAGCTGTGCAGAGCCCGCACCGACACCGGTCCGGCGTCAGCGTGGCCGAGGAGCAGCAGACGGTCGCCCTGCGCGAGCGTGCCGGCCGTCAGGGTTCCCGTCACGACCGTTCCGGCGCCGCTGATGGTGAACGACCGGTCGATCCACAACCGGACGCGGGCCTCTGGCTCCGGTTCGGGCAAGGAGCCCAGCATGTCATCCAGTGCTCTGCGCAGTTCGCCGAGTCCGGTCCCGTCGACCGCGGAAACGGTGACGGCCGGCGCGTCGCGCAGCCCGGTGCCCGCGAGTTCGGACCGCACCCGCGCGAGTACCTCGTCCACCCCGCCCGGTGCACGGTCGCTGCGGGTCAGCACCACGATCCCGTGGCTGATGCCCAACGCCGCGACGGCGTCACGATGGTCGCTGGACTGGGCCTGCCAGCCCTCATCAGCGGCCACGACGAAACAGACGACAGGTGCCGGCCCCAGCCCGGCCAGCATGTTGCCGAGGAACCGTTCGTGCCCCGGGACGTCCACGAACGCCACGTCCTTGCCCGATGCCAGCCTGGTCCATGCGAACCCCAGGTCGATCGTCAGTCCGCGGCGGCGCTCCTCCGCCCACCGGTCGGGCTCCATCCCCGTCAATGCGCGCACCAGGGTGCTCTTGCCGTGGTCGACATGCCCGGCGGTGGCCACCACGAACATCTTCAACTGCCTTCGGTTCCGAGCGGTTCACCGGCATGCGCCAGAGCCGACTTCACAGCAACGGCCAGCCGGCCGTCGTCGTCCTCCGGGATGCACCGCAAATCCACCAGGCAGGCGCCGCCGTGGACCCGGGGCAGCACCGCGGGATTGCCCGTGCGCAGCAACCGGGCCGCGCTTTCCGGGAGCCGGACGGCCCAGCCGGGCAGGGGCACGCCCGGCGCTCCCCCGCCGCCGACCCTGCCGTCATGCTCGACGACGGCACAGCCCACAGCTTCCGCGAGCGCCTCCGTGCGCTCACGGAGGCGCACTGGATCGGCGTGCAGTGCCGCTGTCACCGGCGGCGCCTCCCCGGCGACGGTCGCTTCCAACGCGGCCAGTGCCAGTTTGTCCGCCCGCAGCGCCCGGGCCAGCGGATGGCGCGCCAGCTTGGCAATGACCCCGGCGCGGCCCAGCAGCAGCCCTGCCTGGGGGCCGCCCAGGAGTTTGTCACCGCTGGCGATGACGACGTCGGCACCGGATGCCAGCGCACTTGCGACGTCGGGCTCCTCCGGCAGCACGGGGTCCGGGGCGAGCAGTCCGCTGCCGAGATCCACGACCAGGGGGATCTGGTATTCATCGGCCAGGGTGCGGAGCTGGCTGATGCCGACGCCGGAGGTGAAGCCGCTGACCCGGAAATTGCTTGGGTGGACCTTGAGCAGGCAGCCGGTCCGCTCCCCAATGGCGGACTCGTAATCGCGCAGGTGCGTCCGGTTGGTGGCACCCACTTCGCGCAAGCGGGCTCCTGTCGATTCGATCAGTTCGGGAAGCCTGAAGCCCGCACCGATCTCGACGAGCTCCCCGCGGCTGATGATCACCTCACCGGTTCCGGCCAGGACGGTGGTCGCCAGCAGCAGGGCGGCCGCACCATTGTTTACGGCCAGCGCGTCCTCGGCCAAGGGACAGGCGTGCAGCAGTGCCTGCCGGGCCCCGGCCCCGCGCTTGGACCGCGCCCCGGACGGCAGGTCCATTTCGACGTCGACATAACCTGCGGCAGTAAGCAGGGCTCCCCGGGCGGACTCCGACAGCGGGGCACGTCCCAGGTTCGTGTGCACGATGACGCCGGTGGCGTTGAGCACCGGCGTCAGGGATGTGGCCTGGCGGGACGATACGGCGGACAGAATCGCTGGCTCGACCTCCTCGGGCGCAAGCACGCCGGAGCGCGCCAGGTCCTGGATCTCCTGGACGATGGACCGGATCACGTCGTCGCCGAGGCGTCCCCGGGCGCGACGGACATCGGGGTGCGCCAGCAGCCGGTCGGTGCGCGGAATAAGCCTGCGCGGGTCCTCTGTGCCCACGGCCCTCCTTAGGGGTCACCATCAGCTGCCGCATTTGGCGGAGGCGGACGGGAATCGAACCCGCCAGACCGAGCTACTCGGTCTCACCGGTTTTGAAGACCGGGGAGCCCACCAGGACCCAGACGCCTCCAAAGAGGATGCTAACACTGCCCTAGACTGGGGCCCATGGATGCGGTCATGGCCCTCGATCAGGAACAAAGCGGAACGGTCCGGCTGACCGGGTACGCGCATGGCGGAGGATGCGCCTGCAAGATTCCCCCCGGGGAACTCGAGGATGTGGTCCGCGGCCTGGCCGGCCAGGCCCACCCCGACGTGCTGGTAGGGCTCGACGGCGGTGATGACGCCTCCGCGGTGCTGATCGGTGACGACCTCGCCGTGCTCTCAACGGCGGACTTTTTCACTCCAGTGGTCGATGACGCCTACGACTGGGGCCGGATCGCGGCAGCGAACGCCATCTCGGACATCTACGCCATGGGCGGGCGTCCCGTCAGCGCCATCAATCTGGTCGGCTGGCCCCGGGAAGTGTTGCCGATGGAGTTGCTGGCCGAGGTTCTGCGCGGCGGACTGGCGGTTGCCGCCGAAGCTGGCTGCCCGGTGACGGGAGGACACTCAGTCGATGACCCGGAACCAAAATACGGAATGGCAGTGACCGGCGTTGCGGACCCCGGCAAGCTGCTTCGCAACGATGCTGCCCGGCCCGGTCTGCCCCTCACCCTGACCAAGCCAATCGGTCTGGGTTTCCTGAACAACCGGCACAAGCAAACCGGCGAAGTATTCGAAGAGGCCATCGCGACGATGGTTAAGTTGAACCGGGAGGCCGCCGAGGCAGCCGTGCAGCGCGGCCTCCGGGCCGCCACGGATATCACCGGTTTCGGCCTGCTGGGCCATCTCTACAAGATGTGCCGGGCCTCGGGAGTGGGCGCGGTCATCGAACGGAATGCGGTGCCGTTGGTCTCCGGCGCCCGCGAAGCACTGCGGGACGGCTTCATCTCCGGCGGGACACGGCGCAACCTGGAATGGGTCCGTCCGCATCTGCAGCCGGGGCCGGGAGTCTCGGAGAACGACCTGCTGACGCTCGCCGACGCCCAGACCTCCGGCGGCTTGCTCGTGGTGGGCGAACTGCCCGGGCACCCCGTCGTGGGATACACGACCGAGGGCCCTGGCATCGAGGTGTGTTAGCGCGTTCTCACTCGGCGGTCGTGATCGAATCGTGCACCGCACCTGCCCGCCGGCGGGCAGCGAGCCGGTTCTTCTGCGGTTCAACCGTATAGCGGGGATCCTGGGTGGAGCGGATCCCGGCGCGCAGGATCCCGAACCGGGTCAGGGCCGAGGCGCCGAGCAGCACCACACCTGACGCTGCCGCCGCCCACCTGTTCCGGCCGCCGACGAGCGCGCCGATGCCGCCGGCCACGGCCAGCCGCTGACTCCAGGCGAGCATCCGCCCCGGCCCCTCCAGGTGCAGGGGTTCGGCGGCGACCGGGTCCATGTTCTTCTCCATGACCCGGGTGGCGATAACATCGCCGGCGACTCCGAGCACCGCCAGTGCCCGGGCTGGACCGGCTTCCTTGACCGGGGTGGTGATCATGGCAAGGCCCGCAGCAGCGAGGCTTGCAGAACTGGCGAAGACGAACGGTAAATCCTCCCGGGCGGCGTTCCAGGTCGGGTTCGCGGTATCCGACAGCAGGACGGCGGTGTAGACGGACAGCGGGGCCGCGAAAACTGCTGCTTCCACCCCCGCCGGACCCTCGAGCGCCCGCAGCAGCCCGCGCAGCGGCCCGAGCGGCAGGCGTGAACCGGTCATCCGGTCGATCTCGGAAACGGCTGAAACTCCGACGCCGGCGCTGAACGCCGTCAGAATCCAGGAGCCGAGGCTCATCGGCGATGTCAGCTTGATCGTGCGGAGCATGTTGAGGAACCGCTCGGGGCGGCCCAGGTCCTCCACGAGCGCCACGGCGCCCAGCCCGACGGCGGCGAGCGCGGCCAGCCGGCTGTTCCGGCACAGCACCTGGTTCCCCGTCACCTGGCCGCCGACGCCCAGCAGAGCGGAACCGCCGGCCACTCCCCCCAGGAAGAGGTACACGGCGATTGGGTCTCCCCACGGCGGCGGCTTGACGATTGGCCGGCCGTAATAGGAAGTGAACTCCGCCTCGGGAACCATCGGCTCTTCGCCGCGGCCCCCGCCCCTACCGGTACGACGGCGTTTGCTATCACCCTTGCGCGCCCGCTGCGGTTCGGGCGGGCGGTATGCGTCGAAGTCGGAGACCGTCAAGCGCGGCCCCCCGCCAGGAAGGCCGCGGTGGCGGCCGCCAGCATGCCAGCGGCGGCAATCCCTGCCCGCTTGAACATCCGCGGCAGGTCAGCCGTGGGCACCCGGGGGTCCGGCGGCAGCCCGTACACCTCCGGTTCGTCCAGCAGCAGGAAGACGGACCCGGTGCCGCCGACGCCGTCGGAATCATTGGCGCCGTAAAGCCGGGCCTCCGTCAGCCCCTGGGCGTGCAGCTCCGCCACCCGTTCCTTCGCGGTGGCCACCATGGCCTCGCGCTCGCCGTACTTGATGGACGTGGTGGGGCAGGTCTGGGCGCAGGCGGGGGTCTGGCCGTCAACAATGCGGTCGTAGCACAACGTGCACTTTTGGGCGACGCCGGCGTTGCGTGTCGGTGCCTGTTCCCCTGGCGTGAAGTCGCGGTCGGTCTTCGTCCCTGCCGTCCCGTCGCTGCGCCGTTCGATCACTCCAAAGGGGCATCCGGCCACGCAGGTTCCACAGCCGTTGCAGACGTCATCCTGCACGACGACGGTTCCGTGCTCCGTGCGGAACAGGGCGCCTGTGGGGCAGACGTCGAGGCAGCCGGCGTTGGTGCAGTGCTTGCAGACATCGGAGGACATCAGCCACCGGAAGTCGGGGGTGTCCGGCGGAGTGGTGTCAGCGCCGGCCAGATTCGAGGCCTGTGCTTGCCCCGGGGGGCCAAAGCCGGGCATGCCAAGGCTGACAAGGGCGCGGCCGGATTCACGGGCCCGGCCGATCTGCTCGCGGTCCTGCTCGATGAAGGCGACGTGGCGCCATGTGTCCGCTCCCAGGGAGCCGGTGTTGTCATAGGAGGACTCGAGCAGTTGGTACCCGGAGTCGTGCGGATTGCGGTTCCATTCCTTGCAAGCGACTTCGCAGGCCTTGCACCCGATGCAGATTGAGGTGTCGGTGAAGAAGCCCTTTCGGGGATGCACCGTGTGCCTGACGTGGTCCGGAGTTTCGGTGAGCTGGTTCATTCAGTTCTCCTCCTTCGGCTCGTGGCCCGATGCCTGGGCTGGACCGGTAACCTTCTGGTTCCCGGTCTCCGGCGTCACTCCGGCACGGGTCCGGTATTCAGCGATCAGCGAGAGGAGCGCGGGTCCTCTCGGCCGCCGGCCAGGGACAATGTCGCACGACCCCGCCTTGGACTCCTGGATCTGCACGTTCGGATCGAGTGTCACACCGAGCAGGTCGTTGGCGGCATCGCCGGAAACGACCGCGTCCTGCCCGACGCCCCAGTGGTAGGGCAGCCCGATCTGGTGGAAGGTCCGACCACCCACAACCAGCGGCTTCACCCGGTCTGTCACAAGTACCTTGGCCTCAATCGCTGAACGGGGCGAGATGATGGTGGCCCAGCCGTAGGGTTCCAGTCCCCGCTCGGCCGCCAGCGCCGGGGACACTTCGCAGAACATCTCCGGTTGGAGCTCGGAGAGGTAAGGCAGCCACCGGCTCATCCCGCCGGCCGTGTGATGCTCGGTCAGGCGGTACGTGGTGAAGACGTACGGGTAGACCTCGGACCCGCGGTCGCCTGCACTGGGCGCGCTGAGGTTGTCCGCGCGCGGGAAGGTCAGCCGGGCAGGGTTCTGCTGCTGCCGGTAGAGCGGGTTTGCGATCGGGGACTCCTGGGGCTCGTAGTGCGTTGGCAGCGGTCCGTCCACCATGCCCTTGGGCGCAAACAGCCATCCCTTGCCGTCCGATTGCATGATGAACGGATCGTCGCCGGCCAGCGCCGCGGCACCGCCAGCGTGGGGATCCGGACGAGCCCCGGGTGCGCGGTCCACGGGGAAGTCCGGGACGTCCTCTCCGGTCCACCGGTTCTGCTCCGGGTCCCACCAAATGTACTTCTTGCGTTCACTCCACGGCTTTCCGTCGGGGTCCGCGGACGCGCGGTTGTAGAGAATCCTCCGGTTCGCGGGCCACACCCAGCCCCAGTCAGGGGCTACCTGGCCCTGCTCCTGCTGCGGTTTCCGGTCGGCGGCATGGTTGATACCGTCCGCGTAGACTCCGGTGTAGATCCAGCATCCGCCCGACGTCGACCCGTCGGCGCGCATCTCCGTGTAGGACGAGAGGGGCGTGCCGGCCTGCGGTCCGGCCAGGTGCATGCCGTTGATTTCCGCGAGCACCGCCTCGCCGTCGGGCTCGCCGTGTTCATCGACGGGATAGTCCCAGGTCAGGTCCAGCAGCGGCCGGTCCCGCTCATCAGTCGAATCCGCAAGCTTCGCCCGGATGCGCTTGCCCAGTTCATAGAAAAACTCCAGTTCGCTCTGGCAGTCGCCCGGCGGCCGCACAGCCTGGTGGCGCCATTGGAGCATCCGCTGCGTCTGGGTGAAGGAACCGGCTTTCTCCACGTGGGTGGCTGCCGGCATGAAGAAGACCTCGGTGGCTATGTCCTCTGTTTTGAGTTCGCCCGAGGCGATCTCCGGACCGTCTTTCCACCACGTCGCGGTTTCGATCAGGCTCAGGTCCCGCACAACCAGCCATTTCAGGTGGGACATGCCCAGGCGCTGCAAGCGTCCGTGGGCCGACCCCACGGCCGGGTTCTGGCCGAAGACGATGTAGCCGTCGACGCCGCCGTCGAGCATGCTCATGACCGTCTCGTAGGTGCCGTGCGGGCCGTTGATCCGAGGCAGGTACTGGTAGCCCCATTCCGAGTCCGCGTTGGCAGCGTCACCCCACCAGGCCTTGAGCAGGCTGACGGTGTAGGCGTCGGCGGCCGCCCAGTAGCCCTTCTGGGTCGGCGAGGAGATGCCCTCCAGGTACTGCTCCAGGCTCTCCATCCCGGCCTTGGGCATCGGGAGGTAGCCGGGGAGCAGGTTGAACAGGGTCGGGATGTCCGTGGACCCCTGGATGCTGGCATGGCCGCGCAGCGCCATGATCCCCCCGCCGGGCCGTCCAACGTTGCCGAGCAGCAGTTGCAGGATCGCCGCGGTCCGGATGAACTGGGCACCCAGGGTGTGCTGCGTCCACCCGACGGCGTACGCGAAGCACGTGGTCCGGTCCCTTCCGGAGTTCTCCGTGATGGCCCGGGCCAGGTAGTCGAAATCCTCGATAGAAATGCCGCAGGCCTCGCGGACCATCTCCGGGGTGTAGCGCGCATAGTGCCGCTTGAGGATCTGGAACACGCTCCGCGGGTGCTCCAGGCTGTAGTCGTGTTCGAACCGGGGGTTTTCCAGCGTGGGGCCGCCGCTGCCGTATTGGTGGCCGGCCGCCCGCGCGGAGGTATCCGCCCCGTGCTCGTGCCCGCCGGATGCTTCCGCCCCGTCCTCGCGCTGATAAGCCCAGGAAGACAGGTCGTAGTGCCCGGTTTCGGGGTCGAATCCCGAGAACAGTCCGTCCAGATCCTCGGTGTCACGGAAGTCTTTGCCCACCAGCGTGGCCGCGTTCGTGTACGCGAGCACATACTCCTTGAACCACAGCTCGTTGCTGATCACGTAATTGATCAGCGCGCCAAGCAACACGACGTCCGATCCGGCGCGGATGGGCACGTGCTTGTCCGCTACGGCGCTGGTACGCGTGAACCGCGGGTCCACATGGATGACCTTCGCGCCCCGGGCCTTGGCCTCCGTCACCCACTGGTAGCCCACAGGATGGCATTCGGCCATGTTCGAGCCCTGGATGACGATACAGTCGGCGTTGGCCATGTCCTGGAGCGATTGTGTGGCGCCGCCGCGCCCAAACGAGGTTCCCAAACTGGGAACCGTGGCGGAGTGTCAAATGCGGGCCTGGTTCTCCAGCTGGATGGCCCCGGCGGCGGTGAAGAGCTTCTTGATCAGGTAATTCTCTTCATTGTCCAGCGTTGCCCCGCCGAGGCCTGCAACGCCCATGGTGCGGCGCAGTGGCCGGCCTTGGTCATCGTTCTGCTGCCACTTGTTCCGGCGTGCCTCGAGGAATCTGTCGGCCACCATCTCGATGGCGGTGTTCAGGTCCAGCTGCTGCCAGTCCTTGGCGTGGGGTGCCCGATAAAGGACTTTTGTCTGCCGGCCGGGGGCGTTGACCAGCTGCTCGCTGGCCGAGCCTTTGGGGCAGAGCCTCCCCCGCGAAATCGGAGAGTCCGGGTCCCCCTCGATTTGGACGACCTTTTCGTCCTTGACGAAGACACGCTGCCCGCATCCGACGGCGCAGTAGGGGCACACGCTCTGAACCACGCGGTCCGCAGTCGACGTCCGCGGTGTGATCCCGCGTGTCTTGGGCGACGTCACGGCTTCACCCCGGCCGAGTGGATCCCCGGACATGAATTGCCGTACCACCGGCCATCCCAAGAAGCTGAACCGCGACATGGGCCCACCTTAGCCCATGATCCGTTCCCCACAATAGGGGTGCGCGGCGGCTGTATGGCCGCCCGTCGGAACGGACGGCCAGCAACCCTAGACGTTGAAGCGGAACTCCACCACGTCGCCGTCGGCCATCACGTATTCCTTGCCTTCGATCCGGACCTTGCCGCGCGACTTCGCCTCGGCCATGGAACCGGCGTCGATGAGGTCGTCAAAGGAGACAACTTCCGCCTTGATGAAGCCGCGCTGGAAATCGGAGTGGATCACGCCCGCCGCCTGCGGGGCGGTGTCACCCTGGCGGATGGTCCACGCACGGGCTTCCTTCGGTCCGGCCGTGAGGTAGGTCTGCAGGCCCAGCGTGTGGAATCCGACGCGGGCCAGCTGGTCCAGGCCGGATTCGTCCTGGCCGTTCATCTCGAGCATTTCCCGGGCCTCGGCCTCGTCCAGTTCCACGAGGTCGGCCTCGAGCTTGGCGTCGAGGAAGATGCAGTCGGCCGGAGCAACCATCGCGCGGAGCTCCGCCTGCTTCTCTTCACTGCCGAGAATGCTTTCGTCCGCGTTGAAGACGTAGATGAAGGGCTTGGCCGTCAGGAGGCTGAGTTCTTTGAGGTGTTCCATCTCCAGCTTGTCGCTCTTGATGGAGGAGTAGATGGTGTCGCCGCGTTCGAGCACCACCTGCGCGGCCTTGATGGCAGCGAGTTCCGCGGCCTCGCGCTTCTTGATCTTGACCTCTTTTTCGATCCGGGGAATGGCCTTCTCAATGGTCTGCAGATCGGCGAGGATCAGCTCGGTGTTGATCGTTTCCATGTCCGAGCGGGGGTCCACCTTGCCGTCGACGTGGATCACGTCGGGGTCATCGAACACGCGCACCACTTCGGCGATGGCTTCCGCTTCACGGATGTTGGCCAGGAACTGGTTTCCCAGGCCTTCCCCTTCGGAAGCGCCTTTGACGATGCCGGCGATGTCAACGAAGGATACAGCCGCGGGCAGCACGCGCTGCGAGCCGAAGATTCCGGCGAGCTGCTGGAGCCGGGGGTCGGGCAGGTTCACGACGCCGACATTGGGTTCGATGGTGGCGAACGGGTAGTTCGCTGCCAGGACCTGGTTGCGGGTCAGTGCGTTGAAAAGGGTTGATTTGCCGACATTGGGCAGTCCGACAATGCCAATAGTAAGAGCCACGGACATTGATTCTACCCGTTCGGTCCGCGCACACGGTGCCGATGGCCGGGTACCGGGCGTTGCCCGCGCAATAAATGTCACAGCCCCGTGCCACAGTGAAGGCATGGAACCTTTTGCAGTAATTCTGGCCCTTTTGATGCTGTTGCTGGGCGCCGTGTCCGGCGCGGGCGCGGTGTACATGGTGCTGCGCCGCCGGAGCAGCGCCCTGGAGGCGGATTTCGACGGCGTCTCGGCGCGGCTTTCGGAAGTAAGCGCGCAGTTTGCTGCCGCGGACGCGGAGCGCAAGCTCCTGTCCGCCCAGAACCGTGACCTGGGCATGTCCCGCGAGCAGGACGCCAGCGTCCTCCGGGCCCTGGCCCCGGTGGCCGAAAAGCTGACGGCGGTGCAGCAGCAGGTCTCCCTGCTGGAGCGGGACCGGCTTGAACAGTACGGCCAGCTGGCACAGCAGCTGCAGGAGGCGCGTCTGACCGATGAGCAGCTGATGCGGTCCACGCACGCCCTTGAGTCCGCGCTCCGGTCGAACAGCGCACGCGGCCAGTGGGGCGAGGTACAGCTGCGCCGGGTCGTGGAGGCGGCCGGCATGATGCGGCACGTCGACTTCCACGAGCAGCACCACGGCACGTCTGGGGCGGAAGCGGCCGTCCGCCCGGACCTGGTGGTCCAGCTGCCAGGCGACAAGCAGCTCGTGGTCGACGCCAAGGTGCCACTGTCCGCGTACCTTGAGGCGCAGGAGCTGGGTCAGTCGGCCAGCGACAAGCCCGGGCTCAGCCAGGCGGCGCGGCAGAACCTCCTGGCGGCCCATGCCAAGGCGCTGAAGACCCACGTGGACGCCCTCAGCACCAAGAAGTACTGGGACATTTCCGGAAACTCGCCGGAACTGGTGATCTGTTTTGTCCCGGCTGAGTCCATCCTCGCCGCGGCACTCTCCGCCGACCCCGCGCTCCTGGATCACGCGCTCTCCAGGAACGTGGTACTGGCCTCCCCCGGCACGCTGCTTGCGGTCCTCAAGTCGGTGGCTTTCACGTGGCGCCAGGACGTCCTCACGGACAGCGCCCGGGAACTCTTCGAACTTGCCCGGCAGCTGTACGAGCGGATGGGCACGCTCGGGGACAACATCGGAAAGCTGGGGTCCTCGCTGAAGAGCTCGGTGGACCGCTACAACGCAATGGTCGGCACGCTGGAAGCACGGGTGCTCCCCACCGCGCGGAAACTCAATGCCCTGGACACCAGCGGCCTGGCCACCCCTCCGGCTGTGCAGGTCACCCCGCGGTCCCTTGCAGCCCCGGAACTGGAGGGGCTTGAACGCCAGGGCGCAGAACGGCCGGCCGCTGAACTGCGGCCGGCCGGGGAGGCAGAAGAGGACGCCGCGTAAGGGGTCCTGCGGCGGATGCCGGCTCGCGGCCTGCAGCTAGCGCGAGCGGCGTCCGCCGAGGGCGCGGGACACGTCCCCCGCTTCCTTGAGCGTGGCGCGGAGCTCCTTGGGCAGGGAGAAGAGCAGGTCTTCCTCGGCAGTCACAATTTCCTCGACGGCGTCGTAGCCGTAGTCGGCGAGGAGGCGGAGCACGTCCTTGACCAGGACCTCCGGAACGGACGCGCCTGACGTGACGCCCACGGTGGCAACACCTTCGAACCAGGACTCGTCCACCTCGTTGGCGAAGTCCACGCGGTACGAGGCCTTGGCCCCGTATTCGAGCGCCACTTCCACCAGCCGGACGGAGTTGGAGGAGTTGGCCGAACCCACCACAATCACCAGGTCCGCCTGCGGTGCGATCTTCTTGATGGCCACCTGGCGGTTGGTCGTGGCGTAGCAGATGTCGTCGCTGGGCGGGTCCTGGAGCGTGGGAAATCGCTCCTTGAGCAGCCGGACGGTTTCCATGGTCTCGTCCACGCTGAGCGTGGTCTGGGAAAGCCAGATAACCTTTTCCGGATCCCGAACCGTCACCTTGTCCACCTCATGGGGGCCGTTGATGATCTGGATGTGGTCGGGAGCCTCGCCGGACGTTCCTTCAACCTCTTCGTGGCCGTCGTGGCCGATCAGGAGGATGTCGAAGTCGTCTTTCGCGAAGCGCACGGCCTCCTTGTGGACCTTGGTCACCAGGGGGCAGGTCGCGTCGATCGTGCGCAGCCCGCGGTCCTCGGCCGACTGAACAACGGCCGGAGACACGCCGTGAGCGGAGAAGATGACCAGGGCGCCTTCGGGCACCTCATCCGTCTCGTCCACGAAGATGGCACCCTGCTCCTCCAGGGAGCTGACCACGTGCACGTTGTGCACAATCTGCTTCCGGACGTACACGGGCGGACCGTAATGCTGCAGGGCCTTTTCGACGGCGATGACCGCGCGGTCCACGCCCGCACAGTAGCCGCGCGGGGCTGCCAGCAGAACCTTCTTCGGGCCCGGGACGGGTGCCGCCGCGAGCACTTCCTCCGGCGAACGCCGCCGGCGCGGGACAGTTGGCATCGAAAGGGAAACTGCAGTGGAAGTCATTGCTCCATGCTACCGGCTGGGCGGCAGGGCTCCCGGCAGAGCTCAACGCCTCCGGGCAGGCCCGCCCACCAGCCTGAGCAGCACGCCTGCGGCCACCAGAGCGGCACCGATGATGGCTGCCGCCAGCGTCCAGGAGGCAAACCCGGCAGCCGAAGCAGCAACAAGTTCGCGCTTAAAGAGGTCCGCCATTTCGTTGCCGCTCGCGGTACCGACGACCACCTCCGCGGCCCAGCGGGATGCCAGCGTCCACAGGCCCGAAAGTACCAGTGCGCCCACCCCAATGCCGGCCAGGACTTTCCACCGCCGGCGGGCCGTGACGAGGGCCAACAGGAATGCCACCCCGGCACCGACGGCCAGGCTGTAGCCCAGCGGAGAGTAGGCGGTGATCCGTTCAACCAGCTGGCGCTGGTTCGTCTGTCCGATGTTCACCAGGGTCTGGCCCGGCGCCTCCAGCGGTACACCCACCTGGCGGGAGATCTGCTTCGCGGCGAGGGCTACGAGCGGTGCCACGTCCAGCGTCAGGGAGGTGCTGGCATCAGCTTCGGGTGGAAGCGAGCCCGGATCCCTGAAGTTCAGGCGGTGGCTCTTCCGCAGCGTTTCTTCCCAGGCGGCCGGATACTCAGGCAGCCCGGTCAGTGAGGTTGCAGCCGATTCCAGCACCGGCCGGACCAGTTCGGCCGCCTGCGCAGGGACGGTGCCGCCGGTATCAATGGTGTTGACAGCGGCGGTCGCCAGCCGCTTCTGGAAGTCGGGGGCCTTCCCCAGTGGCGCCGTCAGTGCAACGAAGCCATCCTCCTGCACGATGTTGCGGTCCACCCAGATGGCCGGCACGGCCACGGCGGAGAGGAGGAGGCCAAGGATGACGGCCAAGGCCGCAAGAAATGAACGCAAGGGATTCCTAGCTGGTCGGGTTTCTCGGCTGGTCGGGTGCCTGGCTGGTGGCAGGACACTGCCATCCTAGGCGCGACCCTGTGCGATCAGAAATGCGGTGCAGGATCAAAAGTGGCCGGCGGGCAGCGACGCAGTGGGTGCCCACGAGCCGCGCGGCCGTCCAGAATGTCGGGGCCCGGTGATACAGCTATGGATAGAGTTGGTTGACCCCCGCAGTAACTAATATGCGCGCAGCATCTTATCCACCATCCCCAGGCAAAGGACCGCGACCATGCAACTGGCATCCGCCGCCACCGGAGCTGCATATGGCTGAAAACGCCACCGTCCCCGAAACCGGCACCGCGCCCGGTCCCAGCACCGTGCCGGCCACCGCCGCCGACACCAGCCCGGACAATCCCTGGCCGCTGCAGCTGCTTTCCCAGAAGCTCAAGACCCACATCGAGCGCGCGCCCGCAGCCTGGGTTGAAGGGCAGGTCATTGAACTGAACCGGCGCGGAGGCAGTGCATTCCTCACCCTCCGGGACGTGGACGCAGAGATCTCCCTGCCGGCCTCAATCTGGTCCAAGCTGCTCGACCGGCAGGAGACGCCGCTTGAGCGCGGAAGCCGTGTGGTGGCCCTGCTGAAGGCCGAATTCTGGCTCAAGACCGGGCGCCTGAACATGTCCGTGAAGGACATCCGTCCGGTTGGCCTGGGGGATCTCCTGGCCCGGATAGAACGGCTGCGCCATGCCCTGGCCGGAGAAGGCCTGTTTGCCGAATCGCGCAAAAAGCGCCTGCCGCTGCTCCCCCACAGGATCGGACTCATCACCGGCCGCGACTCCGATGCCAAGAAGGATGTACTGCGCAACGCAGCCCTGCGCTGGCCGGCCGTCGAGTTCGAGATCCGCGAGGTCGCTGTGCAGGGCAACACCGCCGTGTCCCAGATCGTCAGGGCCCTGCGCGAACTCGATGCCCGTCCCGAGGTGGACGTGATCGTCATCGCCCGCGGCGGCGGCGCTCTGGAGGACCTGCTGCCGTTCAGCAGCGAGGAGCTCATCCGGGCCGTGGCTGCCGCGGCCACTCCGGTGGTCAGCGCGATCGGACACGAGGCGGACCGGCCCATCCTGGACGACGTCGCCGATCTGCGGGCCTCCACGCCGACGGACGCAGCCAAGCGGATCGTGCCGGAAGTTTCGGAAGAACTCGCCCGGGTCCGGCAGGCCGAAGCCCAGCTGCGCCGCTCCGTCACAATGCTGGTGGCCCGGGAAACGGACCGCCTGGCGGCCATCAGGTCCCGTCCCGTGCTCGCCGCTCCGGAGACCATGATCACGGCGCGCGCGGAAGATGTGGAACGGCTGGCCCGCCGGTCCACCGCGGCCATCAGCGCTGCGGTAACCAGGGCTTCAGACCAGCTGGTCCACCTCCAGGCGCAGGTCCGGGCACTGTCACCGCAGCAGACCCTTGACCGCGGGTACGCCGTCGTTCAGCTTTCCGGATCCGGCGGGGCGGTTGTCCGCCAGCCGTCCCAGGTGCCCGCGGGTACCGCGCTGTCGGTCCGGGTGGCCGACGGGCGGTTCGGAGCGGAATCCACCGGCGCACCGTAACGCGGCGCCGACACCCAATGACACACCGACAGAACAGGCCAGGAACATGACAGAGCCAAGCATCAACAACGAACCAGCAAACAGCACAGAGCACGCAGGCGGCACAGCCCGGCCAAGCCCCGCATTGCCGCCGGATATCGATGCCCTCAGCTACGAGGAAGCACGCGAACAGCTGGTGGCCGTGGTCTCCAAGCTGGAAGCCGGCGGGACCAGCCTTGAGGACTCGTTGGCCCTGTGGGAACGGGGCGAGGCGCTTGCCCGCCGCTGCGAGGACTGGCTGGAAGGCGCGCGGAAGAGGCTGGCCGCAGCCCGCAACGACGGCTGAGCCCCAGGGTGGCCAGCTCGTAGACCGGCTCAGGACCGTTCGACGAGGCGGCGTTCGGCTTCAACATCGAACTCGGCCTTGGGCCATTCGAGTTCGAGCTCGCCGAGTGCTTCCAGCAGCAGCTGCTGCACCGCGATCCGGGCGTACCATTTCTTGCTCGCCGGCACCACGTACCAGGGCGCATGCTCGGTGGCGGTGGCGTCGAAAGCGGCCTGGTAGGCGGCCATGTAGTCCTCCCAGAAAGCCCGCTGCTTCAGGTCCTCGACATTGTATTTCCAGTGCTTGGCGGGATTGTCCAGCCGGGCCAGGAGCCGCTTCTTCTGCTCGTCATTGCTGATGTGCAGCATGACCTTGACGACCTTCGTGCCGACGGCACACTGCCGCTCCTCGAACTCATTGATCGCCCGGTAGCGGCGGTCAAGCTCCTTGGGGTCGGCCCAGCGGTGTACCCGGTGGATCAGGACGTCCTCGTAGTGGGACCTGTCGAAGACGCCCAGCATGCCGGCCGCCGGGACTTCCCTTTCGATCCGCCACAGAAAGTCGTAGGCCTTTTCCTCGGGCGTAGGGGCCTTGAAGGACTTGAACTGCACGCCCTGCGGATCCATGGCGCCCAGCACGTGCTTCACGATGCCGCCCTTGCCGGCGGTATCCATCCCCTGCAGGATCAGCAGGACGCGCTTGGTGCCGCCGAACTTGGACTCGGCAAACAGCCTCTCCTGAAGGTCCGCGAGCTTGTCGTCGAGTTCCTCGAGGAGCAGCTCGCCGTCGGCCTTGTTGCCCGGGTAACCCAGGGTGGCATCAGGGTCGACGTCCGCCAGCTGGAACCCCTTGCCGACCTTGAGGGTTTCGGAAGGGAGCTTCGTAAATTCCACCACGCCGGCCATCGGGTCCTCTTTCCACGGTTGACTGTGGGTAAAGGCTAATTCCCCTGATACCTGCTGAGGAAGTCTCCCATCCGGCCAATTGCTTCCTCAATGTCCTTGACGTTGGGCAGCGTGACCATGCGGAAGTGGTCGGGACGGACCCAGTTGAAGGCGCGGCCGTGGGAAACGAGGATCTTCTGTTCCTTGAGCAGGTCCAGCACGAACTTCTCGTCGTCCCGGATGTCGTAGACCTCCGGGTCCAGCTTCGGGAACAGGTAAAGCGCTCCCCGCGCCTGCTGGGTGCTGACGCCGGGGATGGCGTTGAGCATGTCGTAAGCCTTGTTCCGCTGCTCCAGCAGCCGCCCGCCGGGCAGGATGAGGTCGTTGATGCTTTGATACCCGCCCAAGGCCGTCTGGATGGCGTGCTGGGCCGGGACATTGGCGCAGAGCCTCATGTTGGCCAGCAGGTTGATGCCCTCAAGGTAGTCAGCGGCTTCCTTCTTCGGCCCCGAGATGGCCATCCAGCCTGCCCGGTAGCCACACACGCGGTAGGCCTTGGACAGCCCGCTGAAGGTCAGGCACAGCACGTCGTCGCCGGTGAGCCCGGCCAGGTTCACGTGCACGGCGTCCTCGTAGAGGATCTTCTCGTAGATCTCGTCGGCGAAGATCACCAGCCCGTGCTTCTCAGCCAGCGCCACGATCTTCCGCAGCGTGGATTCCGGGTACACCGCGCCGGTGGGGTTGTTCGGGTTGATGACCACGATCCCCTTGGTGCGGGGCGTAATCTTGGCCTCGAGGTCCTCCAAATCAGGCTGCCAGCCGGACTCCTCGTCGCAGAGGTAGTGGACCGGTCGGCCGCCGGCCAGCGCCACAGAGGCGGTCCACAGCGGATAGTCCGGTGTGGGGATCAGGATCTCGTCGCCCTCTTCGAGCAGGGCCATCAGGGACATGGTGATGAGCTCGCTGACGCCGTTGCCCAGGTAGATGTCGTCCACGTGGATGCTCTGGATGCCGCGGGTCTGGTAGTACTGCGAGACGGCGGTGCGGGCCGAGAAGATGCCCCGGGAATCGCTGTATCCCTGGGCGTGCGGCAGGTGGCGGATCATGTCCACCAGGATCGCGTCCGGCGCTTCAAAACCGAATGGTGCGGGGTTGCCGATGTTCAGTTTGAGGATCCGGTGACCCTCCGCCTCCATCTGCTGGGCGGCCTGAAGAATCGGTCCACGGATGTCGTAAAGGACATTATGAAGCTTGGTGGACTGCTTGAATTCTGCCATTCATCAAATATGCCACAAGCGGGATGTACTTCCGGGGAGACGTGCCTCACACGGGCGACGCCGGGCGTAACGCGCCCCACCGGGGGCTCCACCGCCCCGTCGCCCAAACACACAACGACGGCGGCTGCCGGTTCCCGAAGAACCGGCAC
>NZ_JBHVBL010000055.1:0-27331 GCF_042668165.1 Arthrobacter sp. NPDC057388 | reverse complement strand
GTAATGCCCTCAAATCCACGTCTTGAGGGCATTACCTGCCAGTTCGCGCTGAATGTGGGGATGCTCACGCCCGCCCTGCGCCGCGGCTGCTGCGTGTGTCAAACCTCACCCTCCGATTCGGGCCAGTTTGGTTGAAAAGCCTTCCGGCGCCTGTGCATGATGGAATGGAACCACATAGGAACACGCTTTCCTATGAGGGTTCACAAGTTCCAAAAAAACAAAATCCTGGTGGACGCAATGAGGCCAAACCGGTGAGCTCGTCGAGCTGCCTTAGGCCTCCGAGCGTTTCCTGGGCCGTCCTGTTCCGCGGCATCGCATAGGCGCCTTGCCCAGACACGAAAGCACTGAGAAATGACCTTTGACAACGCTGAATCAATGACGATCAAGATCTGGGACCGTTCCGCAGTGGACCACACGCTGGAGTCGCTGGTGCACGATTTTTCGAGCCGGGCGAACGCCCACAAGAATGACGTTGCAGTGCACATGACCGGGCCGAACACCTTCACCCTGAGCCTGAACACCTCTTCGCTCTAGCCAGCACCAGCCCAAACGCAAGAGGACGACGGCGGGAACCTCCCGCCGTCGTCCTCTTGCTTTTTGTTCTGGTTATTTTGTTCTGGTTAAGCCCAGAAACGGTCAGGCGACGGACTGCTCGGCGAGGATCGCGTCGATCTGTCCGGCGGCCTCCCGCATGCCTTCCTCCATGCCCATTTCCATCATGGTGTTCATCTGCTCCGCGGACTCAAACTCGGACTGGACCGCCATCCGCGTGCGCACCCCGATGCCCTCGAGCGTGACGGTGACATGGGCCGCACCCATGGCCTCCACCGGCGCGCCGTTGTCGTCGGCAAACCCTTCATCGAACTCGAGGCGGTGCGGCGCCTGGATGTCCGTGATGCGCCACCAGCCATTGGCCTTCTCCCCCTCCGGGCCGGTCATGTAATAGGACGCCTCCCCGCCCGGGGTGAATTCGTACCGGCTGAACGTTGCCGGGTACGTGGGTGGGCCCCACCAGCGCTCGAGCTGCCGCGGGTCTTCCCAGATCTGCCAGACGCGGTGCACGGCGGCGTCGAACTCCGCCACGATAACTAAGCTGAGCGCCTCGGGATTCTTGGTGGAACTGATGACCGTCATTGCCGGACCCTTCCTATTCTTCCGTGCGGATGCCTGCTTCTTCAGTGAGGATGTCTGCAATCCGGGCGACGCGCTGCCGCCAGATCGCCTCGTATTCGTCAAGCAGGCGTCGGGCTTTCTCCAGGCCGTCATGATTGCCCCGCACGATCTGCTCCCTTCCGCGCTTTTCCTTGGTGACCAGGGAGGCGCGTTCCAACACCGCCACGTGTTTTTGGACGGCGGCAAAGCTCATGGCGTAGAGGGCGGCCAGGCCGGTCACCGAGTACTCGCCCACCGTCACCCTGCGCATGATGTCCCGCCGGGTGGTGTCCGCGAACGCCTGGAAGAGGCGGTCGAGTTCGGCATCGCTAAGCTGATCTACAACCATTTGGTTGTAGGATATGGCGGTCGGGAAAGGGTGTCAATGGGTTGGAACTGTCATGCTGCACCTGCCCCGGAGCCGGAGGCAGCAGGCACTGGCTTTAGGGGCACAGCCCCGTCATCCTCATATTCCACGGCTCCGGCCAGGTCGCGTCCCGCGACGTATCCGAACGCCAGCGCCGGGCCGAGGTTGATGCCGCCGGCCGGGTAGTGCCCGCCCATCACGCTGGCCTGGTCATTGCCGGCGACATACAGCCCCGGAATCGGCTGGCCGCCGTCGTCCAAGGCACGGGAGCGGCCGTCCACATCCATCCCGGCGAACGTGCCGAAGCTGCCCGGCACCACGCGCACGGCATAGAACGGGCCCTTCCCGATGGGCCCCAGCGCCGGGTTCGGCTTCACCGCGGGATCGCCGCCGTAGCGGTTGAACGGCGTGGCGCCGCGGCCGAAGTCCGGGTCCTCACCAAGGGCCGCGTGGCGGTTGAACCGCCCCACCGTCTCCTTCAGGCCGGCGGGGTCGATGCCGCAGTTCGCGGCCAGCTCCTCGAGCGTGCGGCCCTTCTTGAGATAGCCGGACCGCAGGTACGGGAAGAGCGGCACGGGCAGCGGCTTGGCCATGCCCAGCGGGAACCGGCGCACAAAGCGGGAGTCGGCGATCTGCCAGGCCTCCGGCTGCTCCCCCGCGGGGGTTGCCCCGAGCAGCGCCGCCACGTAATCGTAGTACCCGTTGGCCTCGTTGACGAACCGCTTCCCGCTGCGCAGGACGCCGATGCTGCCCGGCTTGGCGCGGTCCATGATGTGCGGGAACGTGCCGGTCCGCCCGCTGCGGTAGGGCACCAGCGAGACCGGGCACCACGCGGCGGCAGACTTCACGTCGGTCCTGAAGCGTGCCCCCACCGACTGGCCCAGGCTGATGCCGTCGCCGCTGGCTTCAGCGGGCGCCAGCGTCCAGTGTTCGCGTCCGGTGGGTGTCTGCGGAAACAGCTCCTTCCGGCGCTGCACATCTTGCGGGAAGCCGCCCGCAGCCAGGACCACTCCCCGTGAGGCGTTGATCCGCAGCTCCCCTTCGGGGCGTTCGACGACGGCGCCGGTCACCTTGCCGTCGCCGTCGGTCAGCAGGCGGCGGGCGGGCGTGGAGACGCGGATGTCGACGCCGAAGCTGTCCGCCGACTGCAGCAGCCGGCCGGTCAGGGCCGTGCCATTGACCAGCTGCATGTTGCGCCGGTGCACCAGCAGGTCCAAAAGGTGCAGGCCGAAGCGCCACCCCGCATGGAAGAGCCCGCGCGGATTGCCCCGGGACGCGGACAGGAATTTGGTCAGGTCCGGTCCTGCCATGATGCCCATCCCCAGGAACGAGGTTTCATACAGTTGGTGCCGCAGCTTGGCGCGCAGCTCCGGACGGAGCCGCCGGGCATTCAGTGGCTTGGGGCCAACGGAGCGGTGCCCGGTCCCGGCACCAGGGAGCCCGCCGTAGATGTCGTTGATTTTGGCTCCGGGAACAAACTGCAGCGCCGTCTTCCGGTGGAAGAATCCCACCATGTGCGGCACGGCTTCCAGGAACGCGTCCACCCTGTCGGCCTGGTAGTCGGACCCCAGGACGCCCCGCAGATAGGTGCGGAAGGATTCCTTGTCTTCAACAACGCCGGCGGCCTGCGCCAGGGGGTTGCCCGGCGCCCAGGCCCAGCCTCCGGACCATGCCGTTGCGCCGCCGCACACATCGGCCTTTTCCACCACCACAACCTTCAGCCCGTGGTACGCGGCGGTCACGGCGGCGGCAAGCCCGCCCGCGCCGGAGCCCACCACCAGCACGTCGCAGTCCAGCGATGGGGTTGTTGCATCAATCGGGGAAGTCATCTCTTTACTCCAGTGGTTCTTTCAGTGTCCGAATTCGTCTGAGTCCAGCCGCGGCGGCGCGCCGGTTTCCAGGGCGTCGATGGCGGCCATTTCCGCGCCCGTGAGGCTGAAGCCGAAGACGTCGAGGTTTTCGCGCTGCCGCCTGTCGTCGGCGGATTTGGGGATGGCAACACGGCCCGACTGGACGTGCCAGCGGAGCACCACCTGCGCCGGCGTCTTGCCGTATTCCCCGGCCGGGCCGGTGACGGCGGAAGCCGAGAGGAAGCTGCCACCGCGGCCCAGCGGGCTGTAGGCCGCCGTCGTGAAGGCGTCGCGCACCCCGGTTATGCCGTGCCACTGCCGGTTGAACTTGGTGGTGAGGAACAGGTTCCCGCGGGCGATGCCGCTGCGGCGGATGCCCTCCCCCACGGCCTCTTCGTTGCCGTAGTTTTCAGCAGTGTCGATATGCCGGTATCCGTTGGCGATGGCGCGGGCCACGGCATCGGCCGCTGCCTCGCCGGTCATCGGCCAGGTGCCGAGCCCGATGAGGGGAATGACGACGCCGGGCGCCAGTTCCGCCGTCGTTGCTGCTTCCGCCGCTGTTGCTGCTGCTTCCGCCGCTGTTTTCCTCATGCCGTCACCGCCTTCTCGGCTGCTGACGCTCTCTCTGAGGTCGATACCGGCGCGAGGACGGCAAGCGCGGTCTCCCTCAGCTTCCGGGCCCAGCCCAGTTCGCCCAGCCGGGCGACGGTGCTGTCCGACGGCGCCTCCACGCTCACCGGAACATCGGCGCCGACGGCGTCCACCAGGGCGGCAAGGTCGAAGCCGCCCTCGCCCGGAACACCGCGTTCCGAACGTGACTCCGCCACCAGCGCCGCACGGTCGGCCGGGCTCTGCACCGGGCCGTCGCACAGCTGCAGCAGGGGCACCAGGTCCAGGTTCGCCTCAAGGTCCTGCCACTGCGCGGACCCCGGGACGGCCCCGAAGCGGTTCAGGTGCAGCGCGTCCACCACAATCCGGCAGCCCGAGGCGCGGGCCAGGGCCACCGCGGCGGGGATGGAGTTCACTGCCTGGTAGGAGATGGGCTCGAGGGTGGGCACGATTCCGTAGTTCCTGCCGTCCTCGGTCATCCGGGCCAGCGTGTCCGCGAGGCGGCCGGTGTCCGGGGCCGAGGCGGCCACGGTCAGCGATGCGGCACCGAGGGCCTGCCCGGCCTCCATCATGCCAAGCCACGCCTCACGCTGGTCGGTGCCGTCCAGCAGCAGGAACTCGATGTCGCGGACCGTGACCCCGGTGCCGGCCATCCGGGCCAGGGTCTCCTTCAGCATCGGCGACCCGGGCTGCAGGTCGTAGGGCCGCTCGGTGGACGTGACGGGGCGCACGCGGGCGCCAATGAAATCGAAGCCGGCCTCGGCGGCGATGGCCACCAGCTGCGGAGGGGCGGTGTTGAGGAGGGAGAGCTGGGCAAGGCCCAGCGGGCGCGCTGCGCTCATCGTTCGGCTCCGTTCATGCTGAGTTCGTAGGGGCGCTGTGCCGGTTCGGCAAGCGCTGCGGCGATGCGCTGCGCGGCGTCGTAACCGCTCTTCACCGCGTTGGAGGCAATGGCAGGGGCCGGGTCCACTACGGTTCCGGCGAACACCACCGGCACGCCGGCGGCCAGGGCCAGGTCCGCCTCGCGGTCAGCCACCGGGACGCAAGCGTCCAGCGGCAGCACCGAGCGGGACACCAGAACAGGCCCCGGGGCATTTAGCCATTCGGAGCCGGCCCCGTTCCGGGACGTGCCGGAAATCCGGATCCGGCCGCCGTCGTATTCCTCGATCGTGGCGCCCAGCCGGATCCGGACCCGCGGGTTCTGTTCGAGGCGCGGAACGGCAAGGATCTTCGCCCGCCGCCCGGATTCCGGCGCGAGGACGTCCTCCGGCCCCACCAGCAGCACGGCGGTGCCGCGGTCTGCGAGGGTATCGGCCAGGCTCATCGCCACGGAGTCCGCACCCCAGATGGTCACGGCTTCGGGGACGTCCTTGCCCTCCAATACGTCCGGGTGGAGCGCCAGCCAGTTCCGCACGTCCATGACGCCGGGCAGGTCGCCGCCCGGGAAGCCCGCGCCGGGCCGGATCCCGCCGGTGGCCAGCACGACAGCATCGGCCCCGGTCTCCCGCACCAGCACCTCCAGGCCGGCGAGGTCCACCCGCCGGCCTGGCCGGACGTCAATGCCCAGGCGTTCGTTCTCCGCGGCGGACCAGTCGGTGAACCAGTGGAAATCCGGCGTCGATTTCATGCGTTCCGCGAGGGCGAACTGCCCGCCCGGCCGGGCGCCGTCGTCGAGCACGGTGACCTGGGCACCCGCTTGGGCAAGTTCCCGGGCGGCCGTGAGGCCGGCGGGACCGGCCCCCACGACGGCGACCCGGGCACCCGGCCGCACCGCCGGCGTCGGAACCGGGACCCGCGAGCGCCCCACGGCCGGGTTGACGGTGCACGTGACCTGCCCCTGGCCGAGGGTGTCGATGCAGACGTTGCACGCGATGCATGGGCGGTAGGCCTCGCCCCGGAGCACGCCGCCCACGAAGGCAGGGTCGGCGTGGATGGCGCGGGCCAGGCTGACGAAGTCGCAGACACCATCACCCAGGACCTCCTCGATGACGGCCGGCGAGTTCAGCCGTCCGGCCATGCCGAGCGGGAGTCCGAACTGCCGGTACGCCGCTGCGTACTCACGGAGCAGGCCGGGCTTCCACTCGCCCGGCTGAACGATCCATTCGCCGGCGTCGTAGCTGCCGGCGGACAGGTCAAGGAAGTCCAGCCGGTCCAGGCGCGCCTTGGCCATGATGGCCACCTGGTCCTCTGCACTGATCCCGTCCGCCGGGCCCTCCAGAACGGAGACCCGCACGCCGATGATGGCATCCGGCGCGGCGTCGCGGACGGCGTCGATGACCAGGTTGAGGAACCGCTCGGGCGCGGCAAACTCGTCTTTGCGGTGGTTGGAAATGGGCGACATGAACTGGTGGATCAGGTAGCCGTGCGCTCCGTGGATGTTGATGACGTCGAAGCCCGCGGCCACCGCACGCCGTGCCGCCGCCGCGTAGGAGGCCACCAGCTCGTGGCATTCGGCGGTGGTCAGTTCCCGCGGAACCTCCCCGCCGGCCACCGCGCACGGCACCGGGGACGGTGCCACGTTCTTGTGGCCGGACACCGCCGTCTGCGCCGTCCGGCCGCCGTGGTTAAGTTCGACGGCGGCCAGCGCACCTTCCGCGTGCAGCGCGTCGGTGAGCCTGCGCAGCCCGGGCACCACGGCGTCTGTGTGCAGGCCCAGCTGGTGGGTGCGGCCCTTGCCGTCGGCCCGGACGTAGGTGGCCTCGGTGGTGACCATGCCCAGCCCGGCCCGGGCACGGGTGGCGAGGTAGTCGACGTACTGCTCGGTGATGTGCCCGTCGCTGGTCCCGTAGTTGCGTTCCATCGGCGCGGAGGCCAGCCGGTTGCGGAGGGTCCGCGGCGTCCGGCCGTTCCGGCCCAGGGCGAGCGGGCGGGCTGCGTGGCGAATGCTGTTCATGGCTCAGCCTGCCGCTTCCGCCGGAACCCGGGTGCCGGCCGAAACCTCGACGTCGGCCGGCACCTGGACTCGCACCGGAACGTCGGTGCCAGCGAAGCGGACCGGGAGGCCGGTGCGTGCGGATTCGTAGACCGCCAGCAGGATCCGCAGCGACTTCAGAGCGTCCTTGCCGGTGATGGCGGGTGCGGTGCCCGCGTCCAAGGCCTGCACGAAGTCCCGGACCTGGCTGGTGTGGTGCGGAATCAGCTGGCCGTTGATGGTGGACAGGTCCACGTTGGGCTCCACGCCCTCGGGGTGGACGGGTTCCACGGTGATCTTCTCCCCCACGGCCCACAGGTCGAGCCGGCCGTCGCTGCCCTCGGGGAACTCCGTGAGCGATGCGGACGCACCTGTTTCACCCGTAATCCGCAGCTGGATCCCCAGGTTGGGGGACACCGCCGTCGACGCCTCCAGCGTTGCCATGGCACCGGACGTGAACGTGATGACGGCCGTGGCGGAATCCTCCACCTCGATGTAGCCGCCGTGCCGGTACGTGTTGACCTTTCCGTAGACCTCCGCGACGTCGCCGAGGTACCACTGCAGCAGGTCGATCTGGTGGATGGCCTGCGTCATGAGCACGCCCCCGCCGTCGTTCTTCCAGGTGCCGCGCCACGCGTCGCGGTTGTAATACTCCGGGGCGCGGTGCAGCATCACCGAACACTGGGCCAGCAGCGGACGGCCCAGCGTCCCGTCGTCGATCGCGGAGCGGATCCGCTGCGCCGCCGGCCAGAAACGGCGCTGGAACAGCGCCCCGAACTGCACTCCGGCCTCCTCGCAGGCAGCGACCATGCGCTCGGCCGAGTCCAGCCGCGTGGCGATGGGCTTTTCGCACAGCACGTGCACTCCTGCTGCTGCGGCCTTGAGCACCACCTCTTCGTGGGTCGGGTGCGGCGTGCAGACCGACACAATGTCCACGCCCAGTGCCAGGATCTCATCCACGGTGTTCACGGCATTCGGCACATTCCAGGCCCGGGCGGTGGCGCGGGCCCGGTCAAGGTCGATGTCGCACACCCCCACCACCTCGACGTTGTCCAGGGCGGCGAAGGCCTCGAGGTGGTTGCGGGAGATGGCGCCGCAGCCCACGATTCCGGCTCGGTAGGTGCGGGGGGCGGTTGCGGGCGGGGTCATGGTTCCAACTTTCTTTCTGGAGGGGAAGGGGCAGGGTCCGGCGCGGGACGGGGAATCAGGCGGATGTCCGGCGGTGGCGCGGCAGGCCGAGTTCCTCGAGCGGAGTCCGGTGGGTTTCGCGGGCCGTGGCGATGGCGACCGCGGACGCCGCCAGGCAGGCCACCGTGAAGCCTGCCACCGGGACCCAGCCTCCGGGTCCGGGCTGGGCCAGGAGGGTGGCAATGGCGGGGGCAAAGCCGGTCAGGATCAGCCCCACCTGGCTGCCGATAGCCATCCCGGAGTAGCGGACCGGAGCCGGGAACATCTCGGGGAAGAAAACCGTCCAGACGCCGTTCCAGCAGGAGTAGAAGACGGACATGTTCAGGAACCCGAAGACGAAGATCAGGGCGATATTGTGCTCGCTGATGGCCCAGAAATAGCCGAACGAGGTGAGGGCGCAGCCGAGGGCACCCACCAGCAGCACCTTCTTGCGGCCGAACCGGTCCGAGATGATGCCGGCCAGCGGAATGGTGAACATGGACAGGCCGATGGTGACGGCGTTGACCGTGAGCATCAGGGTCCGGTCCAGGCCGATGCCCTTGCCGGTGGCGTAGGCCAGGGCGTACACGGTGAAGGTGGTCTGCATGACGGAGAACAGCATCACCAGGGCCACCCGCAGGACGTCGCGCCACTGGGTTTTCAGCACCTCCGCGGCCGGAATGCCCTTGGGCTTCTTCGCCTCCACGGCTTCTTCGAACACGGGCGGCTCCTCCAGCCGGGTTCGGATCCAGTAGGCGACCAGCAGCACCACGGCGGACAGCCAGAACGGGACGCGCCAGCCCCAGCCCAGCAGCTGCTCCTCCGGGAGGGCGGCGAGCGGGATGAACACGCCCGTGGAGAGCACCATGCCGGAGGCGTAGCCGGTCATCACAAAGCTGGTGAAGAAGCCGCGGCGTCCTTCCGGGGAGTGCTCCATGGTGAGGGTGGAGGCCCCCGCGGCCTCGGCGCCGGCGGAGAACCCCTGGGCCAGCCTGCCCACCAGCAGGAGGGCAGTGGCCCAGTAGCCGATCTGGCCGTAGGTGGGCAGGAAGCCGATGCCGATGGAGGCCACACCCATGATCACCAGCGTGATCATCAGTGCCTGCTTGCGGCCGATCCTGTCCCCGAAGTGGCTCATGATGACCCCGCCCAGCGGCCGGGCCAGGTAGCCGACGCCGAACGTGGCCATCGCGCCGAGCAGGGCAACCACAGGATCTCCGCCGGGGAAGAAGATCTTCGGGAACACCAGCGCTGCCGCCGTGCCGTAGATAAAGAAGTCGTAGTACTCCAGCGTGGATCCGAGGAAGGAAGCCAGGGCGGCCTTCCGCGGGGTCTTTGCCGGGAGGCTATCCGCGCGTTCCAGGACGGCAGTCTCCGCTGCGGGGGTTGGGGGCTGGACGTGTCCCATCGGTTCTCCTCATTGAGTTTCCAGGGCGGCCCCGCCGAAATCAGGGGGCCGGAAGAGTTGGCCTGCACCGTGTCCGGTGCCTGTGGCTCTGGGGAGAAACACTAGGAGCAGGGAAAAGCCCCGCGGTGGGATTTCCCGTTCAATGGGATATCCACTGGGGGTTGCCGGCCGGGCCGGGGGCTCAGAGCCGGAGGTCAGGGACCTTGGAGCCAGGGCCGCCTGCCGTAGGGCCGCCGTTCGGCGCCCATGGTGCGGGACAGGCCGCGCCCCGCGGCCACCAGGACAGGAAGGACCACCTTCGGGTCCTCGTCCGCCGTCGGAATGACGACGGCGATCGCTCCGATTACGCTGTTTCCCTCGCCAAAGACAGGGACCGCGTACGCGGTGTTCTCTTCCACCAGCACGCCCGCCATGCGCACGTAGCCGCGCTCCCGGATCAGGGCGAGCTGGGCCCGCAGGCGCGCGGGGTCGGTCTCCGTGGCGGCGGTGGATTTCTCCAGCGGACCGGCCAGGAACCGCTCCTGCACGTCGCGCGGCATATGCGCCATCATGGCCATCCCGGAGGACGTGTTGTGGATCAGGAGCCGGCCGGCCACTGCGGCGAGATTGGTGGCGGTGCCGTGCCGGTCCAGCTGCTCCAGGTACAGCACGGTGCCGGAACCGACGTCTGGAATGGAGAGTGAAACCTGTTCCCGGACGGCGGCGTGGACCCCTTCCAGGAACGGCAGGCCCCGCCGTCGGAATTCCTCAAGGGGGTTGCTGCGGGACGCAAGTTCCCACATCTTCATGCCAACGCCGTAGTCACCGGCGTCGCTGCGGTTCAGCAGCCCGCTGTCCACCAGGTCGTTGGCCAGCCGGTGGGCGGTGCTGCTGGACATGCCTGTGGCGCGGACCAGTTCGCTCAGCGACATCCGTGGACGGCCCTTCGAGAAGGCATCGAGGATCTTCACCACCCGCTGGATGACGGATTCGCCGGAGGGCGAGTTGGCCATCAGGCCCGCCGCAGCCCGGCTGCGCCCCCGCCGTAGTCCAGGCCGATCTGCCGGGCGGCCTCCTGCAGGCGGGGCACCACAGACTTTTCAATGTCCTCGGCCGGCGAACGGTGCGTCTGGAGGGAGACGTTGACGGCCGCTACCATGTCATGCCCGCGCCAGACCGGCACGGCCACGCCGCGCAGCCCCTCCTCCAGCTCCTGCGAAACCATGGACCAGCCCCTGGCCCTGGCGCGTTCGATCTCCGTGCGCAGCTGGTCCGGGCTCGCGATCGAGTGCTCGGTCAGTTTCTGCAGCCGGACATTGTCGAAGTAGGCCTGCAGCCCGTCCTCAGCCATGCCGCCCAGCAGCACGCGCCCCATGGACGTCGCCCATGCCGGGAACCGGGTACCCACGGTGATGCTGACGCTGAGCAGCCGCGGCGAGGGCACGCAGGCGACATACACGACATCGGCCCCGTCCAGCACGCAGAGCGAGGTAGTCTCATTCATTTCAGCAGCGAGCGATTTCAGGTGCCGGTCGGCGATGGCCGGGAGTTCGAGGTTGGCCAGGTAGGTCCGGCCCACCTCCAGCGTGCGGGCCGTCAGCTCAAAGCTGGTCCCGTCCGTGCGCAGGTAGCCGAGATCGGCCAGCGTGAGGAGGAACCGCCGCGCAGAAGCCCTGGTCATGTCCGCTGCGGCAGCCACCTGGGAGACCGTCAGCCGCGGGGAGTTCGGCGTGAACGCCAGGAGCACATCGAACGCCTTCTCCACCGATTTCACGAAGTAGGCCGGCTGTTCGTCCATGGGCTCCCTGCACTTCAAGCTGCGCGCTGTTCCTGACCTACCAAGAATACGGGCCGGCGCCCGGCCAGGAGCCGGGCGCCAAAACCGGATTGTGAGTCACTTCACTCTGCGCTATTCTTTTTCTAGTCGCATATCGCACGCTTGTTCGCGATACGCACAAATACCAAAAATCCGGACCCGTCTTTCAGTGCGGAAGGACCCCCTGCAATGACCGATCTCGCCCCCAATGTCAGCGCCGAGGCGAAGCAGTACCAGCTGAAGCGCGCCAAGAAGGCCGCCCTCGCCGCCTTCCTCGGCGGCGCGCTGGAGTACTACGACTTCTTCATCTACGCCACCGCCGCCTCACTGGTCTTCTCCAAGATCTTCTTCCCGGCGGGCGATGCCACCGTCGCCCTCATCGCCTCGTTTGCCACCTTCGGCGTTGCCTACGTGGCGCGCCCCTTCGGCGCCGTCGTCTTCGGCCACCTGGGGGACAAGATCGGCCGCAAGAACACGCTCGTCCTGACCCTGGTCCTGATGGGGTCCGCCACCTTCCTGATCGGTGTGCTCCCGGACTTCAACGCCGTCGGCTACTGGGCGCCCGCCCTGCTGGTGGTCCTGCGCCTCATGCAGGGCCTGTCCGCCGGCGCGGAAACCGCAGGCGCTTCTGCACTGTCCACCGAGGAGGCACCGGAAGGCCGCCGCGGCTTCTTCGCCAGCTTCGCCATGAGCGGCATTTCCGCCGGCATCGTCCTGGCGTCGCTCGCGTTCCTGCCCGTGGCCGCCATGAGCGAGGCCGACCGTCTCGCCTGGGGCTGGCGCATCCCCTTCTGGCTCTCGCTGGTGGTGCTGGTCGTCGCCTACCTGGTCCGGCGCTCCCTCGAGGAGCCTGAGGTCTTCGAGGAAAAGCACGACCACGGCGAACTGGTGAAGCTCCCCTTCGCCAAGATGTTCAAGACGCACCCGGCGCAGTTCTTCCAGGTCGCCCTGATGTCCTTCGAAACAGTCACCAACACGTTCATGCAGTCCTTCGGCCTCGCCTACGCCGTGTCCGTTGGTGTCCCGGCGTCCACCATGCTCTGGGTCAGCATCGTCGGCAACGTCATCGCCATCGCCTCGCAGCCGCTCATGGCCCACCTTTCGGACCGCTTCGGCCGCCGCCCGGTGTTTATCGCCGGCGTCCTGGGCTCCGGTGTGATGATCTTTGTCTACTTCTCCGTGATCGCCACCGCCAACATCCCCATGATCTTCCTCGCCAGCACCGTGATCACCGCCGGCACGTACTCCATGTCCAACGCGATCTACCCGGCGTGGTTCTCCGAGCTGTTCAACGTCAAGGTCCGCTACTCCGGCATGGCCATCGGCCTCCAGATCGGCATCCTCTGTGCCGGCTTCACCCCGCTGCTGGGCACCGCCTTGGTCGGCGCCGACAAGGCCAACTGGGGCCCCGCCGCCTGGATCGTCGCCGCCTCGTCGCTGCTGGCCGTGGCTGGCGCCTACTGGGCCCGCGAAACCCACAAGACCCCGCTGCGGCAGCTGGGCAACCCGGTCCGCTAGCCCACCAGCACATGGAGTTTTTGTCCACATATCGCGACCTCCGGGACGTTTAACGGCCATTACCTGTACAAAAACTCCAAACCGAAAAACGCGAACGAGCAGATAGTGCCCTCAGATTGCTAATTTGAGGGCACTATCCGCGTTCAGGAGGAACCGCATGGAGCTTCGGCAGATCGAGGCCTTCCTTGCCGTGGCCGAGGAACTCCATTTCGGCCGCGCAGCCCACCGCCTCCGCATGGCCCAGTCGCCCCTAAGCCAGACCATCAGGAAGCTCGAGAAAGAGCTCGGCTCGGAGCTGTTTGAGCGCAGCACCCGCTCGGTGGCGCTGACGACGGCGGGTGTCGCCTTTCTCCCCCACGCCCGCCGGGTCATCGACGAACTTGATCTGGCCCGGCGTTCCGCCGTCACCGCGCCCGGCACGTTCTACGGCCGGCTCAGCATCGGCTTTTCCGGGGCCCTGAACCACCGGACCCTTCCCCCGCTTACCAGGGCACTCCGCCACCGCTACCCGGCGCTGGACCTCACCCTGACCGGCGGCCTGCTGACCCAGGACGCCCTGCAGCAGCTGCGCAACGGGTCCCTCGACCTGGCCTTCGTCGGACTGCCGCTGGATGCAGGCGCCCTGGCCACCCGCAGCATCGCCCTCGAGCAGCTCGGCGCCACCGTGCCGGTGGACCACCCGCTGGCCGAACGGCCGGCAATCGGGCTCGCCGAGCTGTCCGACGACGGTTTTGTCACCATGCGTGCCGCCCAGGGATCCACCCTCCGCGACGCTACATTCGCAGCCTGCGCCGCCGCGGGGTTCAGGCCGAGGGTGGCGCAGGAAGTCACCGACCCCTACACGGCACTGTCGCTGGTGGCTGGCGGCGTCGGGGTAAGCCTGATGCCCGCCTCCATGGCCAGCATCATGCCCGGCGGCACTGTGTTCATTCCGCTGAGCGGCACAGCGCCGCTGCTTGAATCAGGGTTGGCATGGAACCCTGCCGGGCCTTCCCCCGCCCTGGCCCTCGCCCTGGCTGTCGCCGAGGAAGTCCTCCCTACCCCGGCCGCCTGAATCCCTGCCGCTCCCGTGGCACCCAGACCGGCCCGCCGCCGTCGTACATTATGTGTTTTTCACACATACTCCTTGACCAAATAAGTGTTGGACGCAGCACAATCGCGGTGGCGACGATGGAGGAACAACCACCAGCTCAACGATGAGGACACACCCATGGGAACCTTCGCTGTCACCTACGCCTACTCCCCCGCCACGTCCACCGGCCGGGATGAACACCGCCCCCGCCACGTGAAATTCCTGCAGGAACAGTTCGACGGCGGCCGGCTGGTGAAGAGCGGCCCCTTCGGGCCGGCTGAGGACCCCGGCGCGCTGCTGATCATCAGGGCTGATTCCAAGGCCGACGCCGAAGCGCTGATGGACCAGGACCCGTTCTACCGCAACGGCCTCGTGGAGCAGCGCAGCATCCGGCAGTGGAACGTTGTCTTTGGTTCCGATACCGCCGCCGGCGCAGCCGCCGTCCGGAACTAGGGGCCCGCCATGCTCAGCGCACTCACCGTCGCCAAAGAATCCATCCGGTACGAGGACATTCCGGAACCTGCACTGGAACCCGGCCACGCCCTGGTCCGCGTCCATAACGTCACCCTGTGCGGCACCGACCTGCACATCTGGGAGGACGACTATCCGGCCGGGCTGCCTGTCATCCAGGGCCATGAATTCGCCGGCATCGTCGAGGCCGTGGAAGCCAACGGCGCCGGCATCCGCGCCGGCGACCCGGTTGCCGTCAGCCCGATGGTGTACTGCGGCAAGTGCAGGCCCTGCCGCCTGGGCCGGTTCAACGTCTGCGAGAACATCGGCTGCATCGGCTGCTACTCGGACGGCGCACTGGTGGAGCTGGTCAGCGTGCCGGTGGAGAAGCTGTGCCCTGTCCCCGACGGCCTGGACCTGGATCTCGCGGCCATGGCCGAACCCGCGTCCATCGCGATGCAGGCGGTGAACCGGGGCCGGCCCTCGCCGGGGGAAACGGCGCTGGTGCTGGGCAGCGGCCCGATCGGGCTGCTCGCCACGCTGTATCTGACAGATCTCGGTGTCCGGGTGGTGTGCGCTGACACCGATCCGGACCGGCTGGAGCTGGCTGCTGCCTTCGGCGCCGCGGACACGCTCCTGGTCACTCCCGGCGCGGAGTTTCCGGGCACGGACCAGGCCGCCGGGCTGGACATGCTGACAGATTCCTCCGGGCCGGAGCTGATCATCGAGGCCACGGGTGTTCCGTCCTCGCTGGAGAACGCCGTGCGCCTCGTGGCGAGCGCCGGACGGGTCGTCCAGGTGGGAATCTCGGCGCGGACCGCGTCCGTTCCCATGAACGCCATCCCCTTCAAGGAGATCGACCTGCTGGGCAGCCGCAACAGCCTGAACCTCATCCCGGCAGGGCTCGAATTGCTGGCCCGGCACCGGGACCAGGCGCGCGCACTGCTGACACACCGCTTCGCTTTCGGCGACCTGCAGCAGGCCTTCGAACTGATGCGCAGCCGCACCGAGCCGGTGGGCAAGATCGTGGTGGACATGCCGGCGGTGATGGCGTGAGCGGCGTCGAGGGCCAGGCTCCCAGCCCGCTGCTCACCCCCGCCGGAAACATCTCCGGCACCTACGACGTCGTGGTCGCTGGCAGCGGTGCGGCCGGCCTGGTCGCCGCGATCCGGGCGGCCGATGCCGGCCTGCGGGTGCTCGTGGCCGAGAAGGCGGCACTGCTCGGCGGAACCACCGCGGCAGGGGGCGGCGTCATGTGGGCCCCGAACAACCACCTCGCCCGGCAGACCGGCTACCGGGACAGCCACGAGGACGGCGTCGCCTACCTTACCGAAGCTGCGGGGCACGTGCTGGGCCGCGGGGAGGTGGAGTGGTACGTGCGCACGGCGCCGCGCGCCGTCGCCTATCTCGACGCCGAAACCCGGGTTTCACTGACACCGATCGCCCGCCCGGATTACCACATGGAGTGGCTAGGTGCGGCCGACGGCGGACGCGGCCTGGACAACGACGCCTTCGACCCGTCAGGGTACCCTGGCCTCGCGGAGGCGATCCGGCCGTCGTCGTACTTTCCGCTGCTGACCATGACCGAACGGGACCGGCTCAACGGCCGGGCGGCAGACCCGGAGCTGCTGGCGCGGCGGGCGGCCACGGGCGTGCGCACCATGGGCGGTGCACTGGTGGGCTCGCTCGTGGCAAGCGCCCTGGACCGTGGCGTCGCGATCTCCGTCTCTGCGCCGGTCGAGGATCTGGCGCGCGAGGGTGACGGGTGGACGGTGACCCTCGGCGGCACCGCAGCCGGCAGAACCGTGTCCGCCGCCGCCGTCGTCCTCGCGTCCGGCGGTTTCGAGTGGAATCCGCGGCTCCTCCGGGCGTTCCTGCCGTTTCCGGTGACGCCCATCAGCGCACCGTCCAACGAGGGCGACGGCCTGGAGCTGGGCCTGAAGGCCGGCGCCGCCGTGGCAGACATGACCGCCATCTGGGGAGTGCCGGTGATTTCCGAGGCGTCCCACAAGTACGACGGCGCGCGGTCCGGCCGGATGGGGAACGTGGAAATGACCCTTCCCGGCTCGATCACCGTAAACGCTGCCGGGAAGCGGTTCGTCAACGAGGCGCTGAACTACCACGACGCCTGCCGCGTGTTCGCCTCCGTTGACCCGCAGACCGGGCGCCAGCAAAACAACCCGGCGTGGCTCATCTTCGATGCGGCGTACCTGGCGAAATATCCGGTGGCAGGATCGCCCGCCGGAGTTCGGGCGGAGTGGATGACTGCCGGGGAGTCGCTGGAGGAGCTGGCGGGGAACGCCGGGATCGATCCCGATGGACTGGCGGCCACGGTGGCCCGGTTCAACGCGGACGCCTTGAATGGAGTGGACACAGAATTCCACCGCGGTGCAACGCCCCAGGACCGGTTCCTGGGCGACGCCGCCAATACACCCAACCCTTGCCTGGCCCCGCTGGACTCCGCCCCGTTTTACTCAGTCCGGATATCCGCCGGGGTACTGGGAACATCCGGTGGCCTGGACACCGACTTCCACGGCCGGGTCCTCGACCGGCACCGGCAGCCGATCCCCGGACTCTACGCTGCAGGCAACGTCTCCGCCGGCGTCTTCCGCAACAATTACCCGGGCGGCGGCGCCACCCTCGGCTCGGCCATCACCCGCGCCTTCGCTGCCGGTGGGCACCTGGCCGAGTTTTTGTCCACGTCTCGCGACTTCCGGGACGTTTAGCGGCCAATATCTGTACAAAAACTCCAAACCAAGGAAGGACGACGGCGGGACCACCCGCCGTCGTCCTCTTGGGTTAATGCCATCCCCCTTGGCATCAGCGGCTAGACGCTTCATCTGGTGAGCTGGGCCGCTCCGAAGGAAACGCTGAATTGGACGCACCACAGGTCCACCGACCGGAACCCGGCCAAGTCGACCACGTCGGGGATTACATAGACCTGGTTGCCCTGGTTCCCCTTGATCACGCCCAGGTCATAGTGTTCGGCAGTGCCGGCCGTGAACCATCCGGCGGGTCCCTCCACTACATCGGCGGCGCTGAGCCAGACGTGCACATCCGGCCCGTTGGACGTGTCGAGGTTCTCCAACGTCAGAACACGCGTACCGTCGGCCTGCCGGACAATCCGGACTGTTCCGGAGGTGGCGTGTTCGTGGCTGATGAGACGGCCCTCGGCAAGCTGGACCGGTCCGGCAGGCGCCCTGCCGGGGTTTCCGGACGTCGGCCTCGCGGTGGGGGTGGAGGCCGTTGGCTTTGGTGACAGTGGCGCTGCAACGGTGGGAAGCTGCTCGTCCACCCGCACATCGATGAATAAAAGCCACGGCTTGAACAGCGCGAGTCCCAAAACCACCACAACGGCACCTATGGCAGCGGCGACCAACCAGCGGCGCCTGCGCCTGCGCTCCTGCATGCTGCCAATCTACTCCGCATCAACCCACGCCGGGCAGGGACTTCACCGCCGGGACCCTGGCCGGATGGGACTCCAGCCAGGCCGGGATCCGCTCCGCAGGCAGGGGCTTGCTCCAGAGGTAGCCCTGCGCGAGCCGTACGCCCAGCCGGCGGAGTTCCGCGAGCTGGACGCCGGTTTCCACGCCCTCTGCCACCACATCAAGATGCAGGCTTTCCGCCATGCCGAGGACCAATTCGATGATGGTGGCCCCGTGCGGGTCGGTGCCCAGCTCCTCGACGAAGGTGCGGTCGATCTTGAGCGTGCGGGCCGAGAGCCACTTGAGGTAGCTCAGCGACGAGTATCCGGTGCCGAAGTCGTCGATGGACAGGCCGACGCCGAGGCGGGCCAGCCGCTGCAGTGTTTCCTTGGGCAGGTCCGGCTGGTCCATCAGCACGGTCTCGGTGATTTCCAGGTGGACGGCAGCCGGATCGATCCCGGTATCGCGGATGGCTGCCTCCACCAGGTCGGGGAAGTCGCCCGCCACGAGCTGGCGGCCGGAGATGTTCACTGCCGCCGTAAAGTTCTCCGCCCCCGGGACCTCCCTGCGCCACCGCTGCACCTGGCGCAGGGCCTCGCGCAGCACCCAGCTGCCGATCGGCAGGATCAGGCCCGTCTCCTCGGCGATGGGAATGAAAGTATCGGGCATGATCGGGCCGTGCTCATGGTGGTGCCAGCGCAGCAGCGCCTCAAAGCCGACGGCGCCCTCGGTGGCGACGTCGATGATCGGCTGGTAGTTCAGTGACAGCTCGTTGCGCTCAAGGGCAAGGCGCAGGTCCGACTCCAGGTCGAGGCGTCCGGTGGCGCGTCCGGTCATGTGGGCATCGTAAACGGCGGCCGAATCCCCGCCCGCCGACTTGGCCCGGTACATGGCGGCGTCCGCGCCCTGCAGCATCGATTCGGCGGTATCCTCCTCGTCCGCCAGGGCGATGCCCACGCTGACATTGAGGTAGATCTGCCGTCCGTCCACGTCGAACGGCTGCCGGGTGGCCTCCCTGATACGTTCGGCCAACCCCTGGGCGCCGCCCATGTGCAGGTTTTCGCAGATCACCACGAACTCGTCGCCGCCAAACCGGCCCACGGTGTCACTCGCCCGGACGGCCGCCTTAAGCCGTTCGCCCAGCAGCACCAGGATGGCGTCGCCGGCACCGTGGCCGATGCCGTCGTTGATCAGCTTGAACCGGTCGACGTCGACAAACATCACCACCGGCCGCGCCGCCTTGTCCAGGACACCCTGCAGGACCTCGGTGACCATGTACCTGTTGGGCAGCCCGGTCAGGGCATCATGGCGGGCGCGCCACTCCAGGACCTGTTCCGCCTTTTTCCTGTCGGTGATGTCCAGGACCGTGTCCAGGAACCGGAGCGGCTTACCCTCGGCGCCGTTGATGCTGCGGATCCGTGAATGCAGCCAGCGCTGCTCGCCGCCCGGACGGATGATGCGGTATTCGAAATCGGCGAAACCGAGGCCACGGTCCAGGCTCTCCCACACATTCCGTACGCGGTCCCGGTCCTCGGGGTGGGTGCGCGCCAGGATGGTGTCCCTGTCCTTCCGGTCTCCCTCGGAGAACCCCAGGATCCGGTCGAATTCCTCCGAGTGCCAGGTCTCGCCGGTGGCCACGGTGTGTTCGACGCTGCCGACGTGGGCCATCTCCTGGGCGGCCAGGAGCCGTTCGCGTTCGGCCTCGGCGGCGGCCTTCAGCCGCTGGATCTCGGTGATGTCACGGGCAATGGCCGACGCCCCGACCCGCACGCCGTCCTGGTCGTAGACGGGAGAGACCGTCAGTTCGACGTCGATCACCGCCCCGTCCTTGCAGCGCCACTTTGCCCCCACACCGGTAACGAACGCGCTGTTCCCCGTGCGGGCGGTGACGTCCGCGCCAAAGTACGGGCCGTCGTCGGCCGTAAATAACGCGTGGCTTTGCCCCACAGCCTCCCACGAGCTCCAGCCCAGCATCCTCGCCGCGCCCGCATTCCAGCTGGTGATTTTCCCGCTGAGGTCGGCTCCGATGATGGCGTCCCCGGAGGACTCGACCATGGCCGAGAGCCGGCGCAGGATGGCCTCGGTGTGCTTGCGGTCGGTGATGTCCTTGGAAATGGCCACCACGGCGACCGGCACCGTGTGCCGGCCCCTGATCCGGCTGACTGTCACATGGACCGGAAACTCCCGGCCCGTGCTGTGCCGGACCCACAGTTCACCCGCCCAGTCACCGCCCCGGGCAAGCCTGTCGGCCATCTCCCGGTCGGTGGCGCCCTCTCCCCGTGCCTCCGCTCCCAGGATTCCCAGATCCGAGATTTTTAGGCCCAGGACCTTGTCCGGGGCGAAGCCGTAGAGACGCTCTGAGGCGCGGTTCCAATAGGTGATGCGCCAGTCGCCGTCCATGCCGATCACTGACTGGCCGATCTCGTCCAGCAGCAGTGACTGCATGACCAGATCGTCACGGTGTTCCCCCGCCATTGCCCCTCCGAATGGTGCTCCCCCATAGCAGCGCGCTACAGCACTCGGACCCGTTTGCTTAGGGAACCGTTGAGGCAGTAAACCAGTTGACTCGCTTTTTTCGCAAGTGTCCGCTATGTGGCGGTTTCCGCCTCGGCGAGCCGGATCATGCGCAGCTCGTCCCGCACTGCCCGGGAAGGCCAGTGGCCACCGGTCAGTTCCCTGAGCAGGCCCGGACCCGCGCCCGGGAAAAGCTTGTCCATCAGGCCCGCCGCGTGCAGCAGGCCAATCAGGGCCGTTGTTCTGGCATCCGACGCCGATCCGTTGAGTATGCTCTCGATCCTCGCCAAAAGTGCCGCTTCCGGCCCGTGGTCCTTTTCCGGATACCTGGTAGTCCTGAAGACCCCCAGGTGCTTTTCGCCGACGTGACTCACGACGCCGAGAGCCGCCATGCCCTCGTAGACGCGATGCAGTTCCGCGCGGCTCTCCAGCATCGCAACCCACCGCCGGGCGCTGTGCGGCCGGGACTTGTCGTGAATCAGTTCCCACTGGTGCCGGAAGTCCGACGACGGCGGCTCGCCTACCGCGCGCACGTACTTGCCGTCCAGCCGGACGGCCCCCAGCACGTCCAGTTCGGCAAGGATCGCCCCTGCCAGGCCGGCCTTGAGAACACTCGGCGGCACTTCCGGCTCGCCGTCCTTGTCGTTCGTCGCCAGGAGAAGGAACTGCTGCGGCAGGTTCAGCTCCGTGCTGCCGGGGTTTTCTGTGGTCATACCCTCATGGTGGCGCGGTCCGGCCACCGCTGCAATGGACTGAATGAACGGGGCATCTGCCATCCCGAAAAGGAGACCCCTTCCCGCAAACCAAATTGCAGAGTACATTTAATGCAACGCCTCTTGCAGAGTGATCGGCGTTACATACCAGGTGGAAAACGAGGAAAAGAGGTTGGACTTGAACCCCAAAGCGGCCGGCCTGGAAGCCGGCACGGGAGCCGTGGCCGCACCCGCTTCCCATGCGTGGCTGGGCGACGCGCTTCCGGACGTTCCGCTGTCCAAGGCCCAGGCCCGGGTGGTGGACGTGATTGCCCGCAACCCGCAATTGTCCTCCTACGCGGACATCGCCGAGATCGCCCAGCGTGCCGACGTCAACAACTCGACAGTGGTCCGCGCGGCACAGCACCTGGGTTACCGCGGCTGGCCGGACCTCCAGCGCGAACTGCGGTCCCGCTACCTCGTGATGATCTCCACCGAGGACACGCTGGCCGAGCACGGGGAACACCGCAGCCCGCTGCATGATGCGCTCAACCACGACATCGAGAACCTGCGCCTGACGCTGGACTCCAACACGGCCGATGATGCGGAGGCAGCCATCGCCACCATGGCCGCGGCCAAGTCGATCATCGTCCTAGGGCTGGGCTCGTTCGCCGGGCCCGCCAGCGTGATGGCCCACCTGGGCTCCACCATGGGCTACCCCATCACCCTCGAGAACCGCGGCGCCGTCCACCTCGCCTCCAGCGCCAACGCGCTGGGCCCGGGCGACGTCCTGGTGGTGATCAACATGTGGCGCTCAATGCGGCAGATCATCGTCACCGCCGAGGCCGCGAAACAGGCCGGCGCGAAGGTCGTGGCCATCACCGACATGCGCCGCGGCCGGCTGGCAGCCGTGGCCGACCACCTCCTGGTGGTGGCCTCGGAGGGAATCTCCTTCTTCCAGTCCGTCACCGCCGCCAACTCACTGGTCTACGGCCTGCTCGCCGGCATGGAGGCCGCGCACCCGGAGCGCAGCCGGGCAGCCATCCGCCGCACCCAGCAGCTGTGGAAAGACCTCGACATCTACCTCGACTGACCTGCAGCCCCGAACTTTCCCCTACCTTCTTTCAGGAGCACCTTCATGAACACCAGCACCGACCGCCGCGTCGCCGTCATTGGCCTCGGCTCCATGGGCGGGGCGATGGCCGCCACACTGCACAAGGCCGGCTGGCAGGTGACCGGCTTCGACCCTTCCGAGGCGGCCAGGACCGCCGCCGAGGAAACAGGCATCGCCACCACCGCCAGCGTCGAGGATCTTGCCGGCACGCCTTACGCCGTCCTCTCCCTGCCCGCAGCGGCCGTGGTGGAAGCCACTGTTCCGCAGCTTCTGGCGGTGCCGGGGACCATCGCGATCATTGATACCACCACCTCCGAGCCGGCCACGAGCAAGCAAATGGCCGAACTCGCGGAGGCGCAGGGGGCGGCGTTCGTGGACGCCCCGGTCTCCGGCGGCCGTGACGGCGCGGCGACTGGCACGTTGAGCGCCTTCGTTGGGGCAACCGACGCCGCCCTCGCCGCCGCCGAACCCGTCCTGCTGGCGCTCACGGGCGGCAAGTACAACCACATCGGCGGCCCCGGCAGCGGCAACGTTGTCAAGCTCCTCAACAACGTCCTGGCCGCGGCCAACCTGGTCTCGGTCGGCGAGGCCCTGGGCGTCGCCAAGGCCTACGGCATCGACCCGGCCAAGGCGGCAGCGAGCATCAGCGAAGCATCCGGCGGCAGCAAGGTTTCCGCGAACATGTATCCCAACTGGGTGCTCTCCGGAACCCACGATTCCGGTTTCTCGCTCGGGCTCATGGCCCGCGATGCAGCCCTCGCCGTCGACGTCGCCGCCCGCATCGGGGAAAGCCCGGCACTGCTGGCCGCCGTCGCCGGCCAGTGGCAGGAAGCCCTGGCCGCCCTCGGCCCCCGCGCGGACTTCACCGAAATAGCCCGGACCGTCGCCCCGGCCATCACCCCAGCGGGTGCGCCCGCAACCCAAAACGGCACCACCGCCCTCGTCTAAAGCCCAGCCGCCAGACGGCTCCCTCACCAAGACAATCCAGAGGATCATCACATTGAGCACCGCCACAGCACCCACCTCCTCGTCAGCAGCCACCGCGCGCGCCGTCCTGGACGCAGCCTTCCCCCACGGACTCGGCGCCTTCCTTGACGGCCGGACCGTCCCCGGCAACGGCGAGGGCATCACGCTCACCGCCGCCGCCACCGGGGAGCCCTTCGCCACCTACGCCGACCCCGGCGCCGAGGGCGCCGACGCCATCCTGGAAAGCTCCGTGGCCGGCGCCGCCGCCTGGGCCGGGCTGAACGGCTTTGAACGCGCCGCCATCCTGCGCAATGTCAGCCGCGCTGTCGAAGCACATGCCGAGGAACTCGCAATCCTGGAATCGGCCACCACCGGAAAGCCCATCCGCGATGCCCGTGTGGAAGCCGCAAAGGTCGCCGAGATGTTCGGCTACTACGCGGGCTGGGCGGACAAGCTGACCGGCCAGACCATCCCCGTTCCCGGCCCCTGGCACACCTACACCGAGCGCGTCCCCTGGGGTGTCGTCGTCGCCATCACGCCCTGGAACGCCCCGCTGTTCACCGCCGGCTGGAACTCCGCCGCACCGCTGGCCGCCGGCAACGCGGTGATCATCAAGCCGAGCGAATTCACGCCGGCCTCCTCCGTCCGCCTTGCGCAGCTGGCCCATGAAGCCGGCCTGCCCGCGGGCGTGTTCAACGTGGCCGCCGGACTGGGCCAGACCGTGGGCGCGGCCCTCACCAGCGACCGCCGGGTCGGCAAGGTCAGCTTCATCGGCTCCGTCCCCACCGGCCGGCGGGTGGCCGTCGCGGCGGCGCAGGCCGGCATTCCCGCCCTGCTCGAACTCGGCGGCAAGAGCGCCAACATCGTCTTCGCGGACGCGGACCTGGACCGTGCCGCCGACGGCGCCATCGCGGCGATCTTCTCCGGCGCCGGGCAGTCCTGCGTCGCCGGCTCGCGGCTCCTGGTGGAGCGCAGCGTGCACGCCAAATTCGTGGAACTGGTGGCGGACCGGGCCGCCCGGCTCCGCATCGGAGACCCGCTGAGCGCGGACACCGAAGTTGGCCCCATCATCACGGCCCAGCAGTTCGCCACCGTCACCTCGCTCATCGAGGCAGGAATGAACGACGGCGGCCGCCGGGTCACCGGCGGAACGCTCCCCGATGCCCTCGCCGGCTCCCCGCTGTCCGGCGGCCACTGGGTGATGCCCACTCTGCTCGACGGCGTGACACCGCAGAACCGGCTCGAAAACACCGAGGTCTTCGGACCGGTCGTCGGGGCCGACGCCTTCGACACGGAAGCTGAGGCCATCGCCCGCGCCAACAACACGAGCTTCGGCCTGGCCGGCGCTGTATGGACCTCGGACGTTTCCCGGGCGCACCACGTTGCCCGCGAGGTGAAGGCCGGCACGTTCTGGATCAACTCGTACAAGACCATCCACGTGGCGGTTCCGTTCGGCGGCTTCGGGGACTCCGGCCACGGCCGCTCCTCCGGTCCCGGCGTCCTGGACGAGTACACGCAGACCAAGGCCGTCTGGGTGCCGACCCGTGCGGCAGGCGCCCCCTTCCCGTCCCTCTCCTACTAGGACAGGCTCATTCATGGAACTGACAGAAACACCCGCACACCGCAACGCCCTTGCCGAGGGCGTCAGCAAGTGGAAACCGCGGGTCCTGGCGATGGCGCAGCACATCCACGCCCTCAAGGAGGTGTCCTTCGAGGAGGTTCACTCCGCCGGGGCAGCGGCAGACCTGCTGGCCGAAGGCGGCTTCGAGGTGGAGCGCGGAACGGGCGGGCTTCCGACGGCGTTTACCGCCACCGCCGGCAGCGGCGACCTGACGGTTGCCCTGTGCGTGGAGTACGACGCGCTGCCCGACATCGGACACGCCTGCGGCCACAACCTGATCGCGGGAGCCTCGGTGGGCGCCGCCCTTGCCTTGCGCCCGCTCGTCGACGAGCTCGGCATCACCCTCAAGACCATCGGAACCCCCGCCGAGGAACACGGCGGCGGCAAGGCCCTCCTGCTGGAACGCGGCGCGTTCGACGGCGTCAGCCTGGCCCTCATGGTCCACCCCGTCCAGGACGGGGTGACCTACAACCCCGCGGGGACCAGCGCCCAGGCCGTCGGCCGGTACCGGGCGGTGTTCACCGGCAAGGCAGCCCACGCGGCTGCCGCACCGCACCAGGGGGTGAACGCCGCGGACGCCGCCGTGCTGAGCCAGGTGGCCGTGGGCCTGCTGCGCCAGCAGATTCCGGGCGACCACCGCATCGCCATGTACGTCGCGGAGGGCGGCCACGTCACCAACATCATTCCGGAACGGGCGGTGGTGGAGTTCGAATGCCGCGCCTTCACCCTGAAGGAATACGAGGCGCTGCTGGAGCGCGTCCGCCGCTGCTTCGAGGGGGCAGCACTGGCCACGGGCACCACGCTGGCCTTCGAGGATACGGAGCCGCTTTACGAACCCCTGGTCCAGGACGACGCGCTGGCGGCCCACTGGACGGACGCCATGGACGTGTTCGGGAAGGACACCTCCCCGTCGGCCGGCATCAGCGGCGGCTCAACGGACATGGGCAACATCTCGCAGGTCATCCCCAGCCTGCATCCGTGGCTCAGCATCCCCGGCGCGGACGTACCGATCCACTCGCACGCTTTCGCCGCACTGGCAGACTCCCCGGAGGCCTACGCCGTGATGTTCGAGGCGGCCACCGCGCTCGCCTGGACCGTTGCGGCCGCGGCCACTACCCCCACCGAAAGGGCACGCCTGATCAAAGCGGCGTACCGCCGCCAGACGGTCACACAGGAAGGCACATCATGAGCACCAGCACATCACCCGCGCGGACAGACAGGGCCGGTGCCCGGCTGACGCTACCCATCACCGCCCTGGCCTTTGTCATTGCCCTGGCGGTCCAGCTGATCGGCCAGGCCAAGATCGACGTCGGCATCGGCGCGATCGTCATCTTCCCCATGGTCTGGGGCCTCATCCTGGGCCTGCTGGTCTCGGTCCAGAAGTTCAAGCCGCTGGGGCTTGACCTGCAGCGGGTGGCGGCCGCCCTGGTCGGCGTGGCCGTGCTGCTCCTGGTCGCCCGGCTCGCCTTCAACATCGGGCCCAGCCTGCCCACCCTGCTCAAGGCCGGCCCGGCGCTGCTGCTCCAGGAGGTCGGACACCTGCTGGGCACCATCGCGCTGGCCCTTCCGCTCGCCGTCCTGCTCCGCATGGGCAAGGCCACCGTGGGCGCCACGTTCTCCCTTGACCGGGAGCCGTCCTTCGCCATGGTCTCCGAAAAGTACGGCCCCGATTCCGACCAGTACCGCGGCGTCCTGGCCATGTACGTGTTTGGGACCCTGTTCGGCGCCGTGTACATCACGCTGCTGACCTCGCTCATCTCCAACTGGAAGATCTTCGACCCCCTGGCCCTGGCCATGGGTGCAGGCGTGGGGTCCGGGTCCATGATGGCGGCGTCCTCGGCCAGCATCATCGCCGCCTACCCCGGGGACCAGGAGGCCATCCTCGGTATGGCGGCCATCTCCAACCTGATCACCACCATCCTGGGCGTCTACGTCGGCATCTACCTTGCCCTCCCGCTGGCGGACCGTTTCTACCGCGTCCTCACCCGCAGGCAGACGCGGGAGGAGGCAGCGGTCACGGCCGGTGCCCCGGCGCACGATGACACCGGAGAGAGCAGCAACGCTGAAGCGCATGCCCAGGCCGAGGAGAACCGCCGGTTCCGCGAACGGGTGGCGGAGTCCTCGGCGGCCATGCATCTCCCGCTGTGGCTGTCCCTCTCGGTCCTCACGGTCCTGGGCATCGGCACCGCCTCGGTTGCTGCCAAGGGATTCAGCCTGACCATCGTTGCCGGGTATGCCATCATGCTCGCCCTGGTACTGGTCAGCATTGCCCTGGCCAAGCTGACCAAGAAGATCTCGGCCATCGTCTACATCACCACCATCGGTGCCTATATCTCCAGCCCCTGGTTCTTCGGCGCCGCGGCGCTGAACGGCGCCATCAAGTCGGTGGACTTCCTGTCGATCGCCACGGTCATGCTGACGCTCGCCGGCCTGTCGCTGGGCAAGGACATCCCGCTGCTGAAAAACATCGGCTGGAAAATCATCCCCGTGGGCCTGCTCGCCATCACGGCTTCGTTCCTGCTGTCCACGGTGATTGCCGAGTTCGCCCTCGGGCTGTGGCACTGAACCGGCTGTGGCACTGAACGCCCCAGGGCTCTGGGGCCGGCTGGCGGCGGCGGGGGACAAGGCCGGGGGGCCGGGGTTCTGACAGCGGTCCGCGGGGGGGGCGACATCTGCCTTGTAAGGGCAGCGCTCTACGCC
>NZ_JBHVBL010000054.1:0-27346 GCF_042668165.1 Arthrobacter sp. NPDC057388 | reverse complement strand
CGCAAAGCCATCACCGCCCGCGACCAAGGCTGCGCGTTCCCCCAATGCACCATGCCCGCACCCTGGTGCGAAGCCCACCACATCACCTACTGGTCACGCGGCGGACCCACCAGCACCACCAACGGCGTCCTGCTCTGCAGCTACCACCACCACCTCATCCACAAAGAACGCTGGACCATCGAAGTCACCACCGAAGTGCCCTGGTTCAAACCCCCACCAGAACTCGACCCCCAACGAAAACCACGCCGCAACCAATACTTCACATCACGCCCCCGGCGCGAATAAGCGCTGGCCCGCGTGAGCTGCAGCCGGCCAGCCGAGGGCAGGCGCAAACACGGACCGCGACACCGTCCGCAACACAGCGTCAGCCGCCGCGAGTTCACCTTGGACGTGTATTCGGACCGGAGACCAGAGAATGCTTTGCGGCCTCCCATATAAACCGGAATGCCCTTCGCCTACGCCCTCAGCCTGGGCACTGTAACCCGGGGGTCGCTGGCGGTGGCAGCTGAAGATCCGCATACCCGGGCGGCGATGCTAATCGCCGCGTAACTGCACTAATTAACCATGCTGGTCAGCCTTCGATTCACTGGCTAGGCTCTTCCCGCCGTGACACTTGTATTTTTCCGAACCTGATCAGCCGCATCCCAGGAGAGCATCATGCCCGCCACCTACACCTTCGACGTCTTTTCCAGCCTCGACAGCTTTGGCTCACACACCGGCAACTGGGGCGGTTACTGGGGCAAGCAAGGCCCCGAACTGCTTGACCGCCGCCTCGCGCTGTACGGCGAAGAGCAGCGGATGGTCTTTGGAGCCAACACTTATCGGGCGTTTGCACAGATGCTGGCATCGAGCAACGAAGGGTCCGAGGTCCGGGATCCATGGGTCACACGGATGAGAAACCTGCCGGCAACGGTGGTGTCGCGCACGCTGCAGGAGCCGCTCGACTGGCCGGACGCCACCCTCGTAAGCGGCGATGCAGTGGACGTCGTGGCCCGGCTCAAGGAGGAGTCAGTGGTGCCGCTCCGCTCGCACGGCAGCCTGTCGATGAACCGGGCACTGATGGCCGCGGGCCTGGTGGACCGGGTCCAGGTGACCCTCTTCCCGGTGATTACCGGACAGACCGGGGAAGCCCCGATCTTCCAGAACGCGGCTGACTTCGACCTTGAGCTGTTGGAGAGCCGCACCCTCGACGGCAACACCCTGGAACTCATCTACCGGCCAAGCCCGCACGCCTGAAGCAAGGCATCCAAAACGACTGAAGCCGGCCAGGCCCTAGCGCACCCGTAGCGCGTGGGCGTCGGTGATGCGCTGCAGCTCGCCGTAACTGATGGAGAACATGGAGTGGTGGTCCCCGGCGCCGGCCCAGAGCACCGTGTGTTTTTGCAGCGAAACGTCCAGCAGCGTGCGGATCTTCGCCGGATGCCCCACCGGTGCAACGCCGCCCACTTCCTGGCCCGTGTGGTGCAGCACGAAGTCCGGGCCGGCACGCCGAATCCGCCCGGTGCCCAGCTGGGAGGCGACCAGTTTGACGTCGACTTTGGCAGCACCGCTGGCAAGGATTAGCAGGGGAGCGCCCTCCACTTCGAACACCAGGCTGTTGGTGATCGCCGCAACATCGCAGCCGAGCGCGTCAGCCGCGGCAGCCGCCGTCGGGACCGCCCCGGGAAGAACCGTTACCGTGTCGCGGGCGCCGGCCGCCGTCAGGGCGCGGCGCACATTAGCCACGGGGTCCGCAAGCATGTCCATGCTCCTGTTCTCAGTAGCCCTGGGCATCCAGGATTGCGTCTTCCTCTTCTTCCGCTGTTGGCCGCTTGCGCTTCCGGGCAACGGGCGGACGACGGCGGGCTCCCGCGGCGGTGTGGGCAGGCTCGCCGTCCGCCAGCTCGGCGTCCTCGGCATCCATGGCGGCGTTGCGTGCCTGCTGCCGTGCCGCATAGCCAAAAGCCACGAACATGAGGACTCCAAAGGCGAACCACTGGAGCGAATAGGACAGGTGCGTCCCCTCATCCACGGAGGGCATGGGGAACGGCTGCGGCATGTCCGCAACCGGCGGCGTCTCGGACGCGAGCTGCCCGTAGGCGCCGGTCAGGAGCGGATACCCGAGTTCGGCCGAGTATGTGGGCAGGTCAATGGAGGCCAGCTGGCCCTCCGGCGCGCCGCGCTGCAGCGTGGGTTCGCTGTGCTTGAGCCGCACCACTGCCGTGATCTGCCCAGACGGCGGCGCCGGAACGGAGTCCGGCCGGCCGGGGGTCTTGTTGCCGATCGGCAGCCAGCCCCGGTCAATCACCACCGTCTCGCCCGACACGAGCCTGAACGGCACCACCACCTCGTACCCGGGCTGCCCGTTCAGGGGACGGTTGCGCACGATCCGCTGCCCGTCGACGTCGTAAGTTCCCTGGAGCTTGACCTGCGTCCATTCCCGTGACGGGTCCAGTTCATCGAACTGAGCCCGGGCCTGGGCAAACGTGACGGGCGTGGCCGAGTAGTTGGACGTGACCCGCTGGATTTCCGCCAGCGTCTCGGCCCGGCGGTCCATCTGCCAGCGGCCCAGGAACACGCAAGCCGTGGCAAAGATCGCGGCCAGCAGAAGGTAGCCCAGCCACTTGCTGGAAAACAGGAACTTGTACATTCAGCTGTCCCCGCCCAGCTCCGCCGCCTGGAGCGGCACGGTTTCCTTCCACAGCCCCCGGGTCTGCAGGTAGTCCTCCAGCCACGCCCTGTGCTCTTCGCACGCCAGCCAAACCTTGCGGCGCTCCGGCGTGTGGATCTTGGGGTTGTTCCAGAGGAGCTGCCAGGACGCCCCGGCCCGGCAGGCTTTGCGGGAGCAGGTGGCCGCGGCGGCGGGCCCGGCGAGATCGCCGTTGCCGCCACCCAGGTTGAAAATGTTCATGAAGCTTTCTGTCCCCGGCCGTCGTCGTCTTCTTCGTCATCAGCAATGAGCTCGCCCTGGAGCACGGTTGGCTCCTCCACCGTGTCGGCGCTGTCAGCACTCCCGGGTTCTTCAGCCGCTCCCAGTTCAGCGTATGGCGTGTAGTCCAGCAGCGCCTCGCTGTGGATCTCCGCCTTGTCCGAACCGTTGGCGATCACCACCGCGACCCACGGCAGGAAAACCGCACCCGCCACCGCCACCAGCTTGAACCAGCCGTCCAGCACGAAGATCAGGATCAGGCACACCATTCGGATACCCATGGCGAGGGCGTACTTGATCATGCGCTCCCGCATGTCTTCGGAATGCGCTGCCGCGGCGTCCGTGATGCTGATTACTTCCGGATGGCCGGCGGAGGAGTCACGCTTCCCGGGCGTCTGTTGTCCGGGTTGGGGTTCAGGTATCACGACTGTCTCATCACGCTCCAATGGCTACCCCAATTCTCTCACCATCCGAAGGTGGCTCCCAATCGGACGATAAGATCGGAGGCAGTTCACAATCCAGCCACCACAGCGGAGCCATGCTCCGCGGAAATCCGGAGCACACATGTCTGAAGCAGCAACCACGGCCCGCAGCGTCCTCATCACCGGCGGAAACCGCGGCATCGGCCTGGCCATCGCGGAGGCATTCCTGGCCAACGGGGACAAGGTGGCCGTGACCTACCGCAGCGAATCCAAGCTGCCGGAGGGTGTTCTGGGGGTCAAGGCCGATGTGACCGACGAGGCCTCCATTGACGCTGCGTTCGCCGAGGTCGAGGCGGCCCACGGCCCCGTCGAGGTGCTTGTGGCCAACGCCGGCATCACCAAGGACACGCTGCTGCTGCGCATGAGCGAGGACGACTTCACCTCTGTCATCGACACCAACCTGACCGGCGCCTTCCGTGTCATCAAGCGTGCCTCCAAGGGCATGATCCGCCTGCGCAAGGGCCGCGTCGTGCTCATCTCCTCCGTCTCCGGCCTGTACGGCGCTCCGGGACAGATCAACTACTCCGCTTCCAAGGCCGGCCTCGTGGGCATCGCCCGTTCCCTGACCCGTGAGCTCGGCTCGCGCGGAATCACGGCCAACGTGGTGGCCCCCGGCTTCATCAACACGGACATGACGGCCGAGCTGCCGGAGGCCACCCAGAAGGATTACCTGGCCAGCATCCCCGCCGGTCGTTTCGCCGACGCCTCCGAGGTGGCCAATGTTGTGCGCTGGGTCTCCAGCGACGAAGCTGCCTACATCTCCGGCGCCGTGATCCCGGTCGACGGCGGCCTGGGCATGGGTCACTAAGCTCCCGGCATCCCGGCGTACTTCCGTCACGGCGGCCCGCCGGCTTCTTTGTCGCGTTCCGACAAAGGAAACCGGCATGCCCGCTGGCATGATGGACTGCAGGCCACCAGTAATTAGACGTTTCGAACAAATTTAGACAAGGGAGCCCACATGGGACAGCTGGACAACAAGACTGCCATCGTCACCGGATCTTCGCGCGGCATCGGCGCCGAAGTTGCCAAGATCCTCGCCGGTGAGGGTGCCGCCGTCGTCGTTAACTACCGCCAGAAGGCGCCGCGCGCCAACAAGGTGGTTGCCGGCATCGAGGCCGACGGCGGCCGTGCCGTTGCCGTTGGCGCCGACCTGACCAGCCTCGAAGGCGTGCAGGCCCTGGCCAGCGCGGCCATGGAGAACTTCGGTTCGCTGGACATCCTGGTCCTCAACGCCTCGGGCGGCATGGAGACGGGCATGGAGGAGGGCTACGCACTCAAGCTGAACCGCGACGCCCAGGTCAACATGCTCAACGCAGCGGTGCCCCTCATGAAAGAGGGCTCCCGCGTGGTGTTCGTGACCAGCCACCAGGCACACTTCATCAACTCGGTTCCCACCATGCCCGAGTACGAACCGGTGGCCCGCAGCAAGCGCGCCGGCGAGGACGCCCTGCGTGAGCTGCTGCCGAACCTTGCCGAGAAGGGCATCTCCCTGGTGGTCGTCTCCGGCGACATGATCGAAGGCACCGTGACTGCCACCCTGCTCGACCGCTCCAACCCGGGCGCGATCGAAGCACGCCGCGCCGAGGCCGGCAAGCTCTACTCCGTGGAGGAATTCGCCGCTGTGGTTGCCAGCATGGCGACCGCCGACGTCGAGTCCGGCCACACCGAATACGCTGGCGGCGCAGATTACTTCGGCAAGAACGCCGGCTAGTCACCAGACATTGTCCGCGGTCCTGCCGCGGACGCCCCTGTAGCAGTGGTTTGAAAGCGGATCCCTCCTACGGGGCCGTTGACACGAAGGCCCGGCGCACCCGCGCCGGGCCATCGCCGTCCCGGGACCGGCCCCCAATCAAGGCCGAAGAAGCCGTTGTCCGGGCGGCCTGGGACGCCTAGGGTCATAGCCATGGCAGAGGATGCAGTACTGAAACGGACCTACCCGGCCGGCGTCCCGTGCTGGGTGGACAGCCAGCAGCCCGATGTTGAAGCGGCCATGGGGTTCTATGGCGGATTGCTCGGCTGGGAGTTCGACGCCGGTGCGGCACCTCCCGGGGATGCAGGCAGTTACGTCGTCGCCCGGCTCGGCGGCCAGGAGGCGGGCGCCATCACCGGTTTGGACACGGGTATCCACGGCGTGCCCGCGTGGAACACGTACATCGCCGTCGAGGACGCCGATGCCGCGGTCCGGCACCTGCTGTCCGCCGGTGCAGCCCTGAAGTCTGCCCCTGCCGATACCGGCGCGGGCGGTGTCCGGGCCGTGCTGGCCGATCCCGAGGGCGTGGAGTTCCGCATCTGGCAGGCCGGAGACCGGCCGGGCGCTCAGGCGGTCAACCTTCCGGGCGGCTGGAACTTCAGCGACCTTCACACGGCGGACACGGATGCGGCGGCCGATTTCTACGCCAGGGCCTTCGGGTGGCAGTTCGACCGCCTCGGCTTCGGCACCATGATCCGCCGCCCCGGCTACGGTGACCACCTGGAGGCCACCGTCGATCCAGGTATCAGGGCCCGGCAGTCCGGAGACGCCGTCCCCGCAGGTTTTGCGGACGCCGTGGGCTGGCTGGCCCCTGTTGCTGCGGGGGAGCGGCCGCACTGGCACGTCACCTTCACCGTTGCGGACCGGGCGCAGGCGGTTCGGGAGGGAGAACGCCTCGGTGGCCACGTCCTGCGACAGGAGGACACCGAGTGGACACGGACCGCCCTGATCCGGGACCCCGGCGGGGCTGTCTTCACCGCCAGCCAGTTCACCCCGCCGTCGGGCTTCTAGGTCCGGCCCGGAGCAGGTCCGGCCCGATTATTTCCGGCCGGGTGGGTTCGGCGCCGGATGGGTTCGGCGCCGGCTGCGTTCGGGTCAGACGCCGGCGATGTGCCGGACCGCGTCCAGGTAGGGCATGTTGACGGCGGCGTCAGCCACGGCGCGGACGGCGGGCTTGGCATTGAAAGCCACCCCGATGCCTGCGGCGCCGAGCATGTCGAGGTCGTTGGCGCCGTCGCCCACCGCGATGGTGTGCTCCAGGGCGATGCCCTCGGCGGCGGACCATTCGCGGAGGTATTTTTCCTTGGCGGCGCGGTCGATTACTGCGCCGAGGACCTTGCCGGTCAGGGCGCCGTCCACGATCTCCAGCTCATTGGCGATCCAGTAATCCATGCCCAGTTCCTCGGCGATGGGGCGCAGGATCTGGTTGAAGCCGCCGGAAACCACAGCCACGGCGTGACCTGCGGCCTTGAAGGCCGCCACCAGGTCCGCGGCTCCTTCGCTCAGCTTCACTTCCGCGCGGACTGAATCGACGACGTCGGCAGGCAGGCCCGCGAGAACGGCCACCCGGGCGTGGAGGCTCTGCGCGAAGTCGAGTTCACCGCGCATGGCGGCCTCCGTGACGGCGGCGACCTCGTCGCGCCTTCCGGCGTAGGCGGCCAGCAGTTCAATGACCTCCTGCTGGATCAGCGTGGAGTCGACGTCCATGATGAGCAGCTTGCGCTCCGCGTTCCGGAGCTCCGCCGGAACGATGGCGGTGTCCACGCCGCTGCGCCCTGCGTTCTCCTTGGCTGCGGCCACCGTGTGGCGCAGGCCGGCAATGTCCGCGGCAGATGCTGACGGCACCGAAAATTCGAGGGTGCAGACTTCGAAACGTCCGTCGCCCGCGCTGGAGGTCTCTCCGAAGGTGGCGCCCGCGCCCGCAAGCAGGGACCGCAGGTTCTCCGGTTCCGAGGGGGACAGTTTCAGGCCATAGCTGACCGCAGTCACGTTCGAAGTCATGGTTGCAATCTTATCGAGCACCGCGGCGCCGCCCGAATCCGTTGCGCTTGGCCTCGTTGCACCGTGTCCGCCGCACTGCGCATTGCATCTGCCGTCCAGCCCGCTCCCAGCAAACATCCGGACAACGCAGAGACCTGTCCGGCAGAATGGACCGATGATCTCTGCCCTGACTGCGCGCCTCCGCCCCTCGCCCTCACCGAGGGTGTCGCAGCCGTCACTTTTCTGCTGGGCCGGAGCTCTCCTCGTGGCAGGCGACGCGGTCTTTTGGCTCATGTTCGCCGCCGTCCAGTCGGACTCGGGGCTGGCCGCGATGGACGGTCCTGTGCACAGCCTGCTGCTGGACTGGCGCAGCCCTGCCGCGACTGTGCTGCTGGCGGTCGTGTCCGCCGTGACCGCACCGGAAGTGCTGACCGTCGCCGGTGCGGCGTTCGCCCTGGCATGGGTTGCCTGGAAGCGCGAGCTGTGGCGCCCCGCGGTGCTCATGGGGGCCATGCTGCTGGCCGTGGTGCTGACCACCCTCATCAAGCAGCTTGTCAGCCGGTCGCGGCCGCCCGCTGCGGACTTCCTGCTGGGCCCGGACGACGCCCTCTCGTTCCCCTCGGGGCACACGGTGGGGATCGGCGTCTTCACTGTGGTGCTCGCCTACCTTGTCCTGTCACGGTCCGGAACGCGTACGACGGCGGTCCTCGGGTTCTGCGCGGCCCTTGCAGTTTCGCTGCTGGTCGGCTTAAGCCGGCTGTATCTTGGCTATCACTGGCTCACCGACGTTGTGGCATCCTTCGGTGTGGCGCTGGCAGTGGCCGCCGTAGCCATGTTCACGGACATAGCCCGGCAAGGGTCGGTCAGGCTCCGTCCCGGAAGTCCGGAAAGCCGGAACCCACGCCGACCGGCCGCCGCCGATCCGTCAGCTCCGGACCCGCAGCCGTAGCAGCGCCACGCCTGCGGCAGCAACCACGGCAGCCGCCAATCCGCTGATGCCGGAATAGCCGGCCATGCCCATAACCGGTCCTGCCAGGGCGCTTCCCACCGCGCCGGCCAGGGACATGGTGGCATCCGAAAACCCCTGGACAGGAACGCGCTCCGCGGGTGTGAGTGTGGCGACGAGCAGCGTGGAACCGGCAACGGTTGTTGCCGACCAGCCCAGCCCCAACAGGACCAGGCCGACGGTGACCGAGCCCATGCTGTGCGAGGCGAGCCCGGCCAGTGCTACCGCCGCGAGCAAGGTGAGCAGGCCGGCCAGCGCGGCGGTGCGCGCTCCGAGGCGGTCGGTGAGGACGCCCATCAGTGGCGAGAGGGCGTACATTCCTGCGATGTGCAGCGAGATGGTCAGACCTATCAGTGCGATGGTGTCCGGATTCCCGGCCGAGTGTCCGGCATGGTGCTGCATGTGCAGCGGCGTCATGGACATCACGGCGACCATCACCGCATGAGCCGCAATGACGGCGATCACCGCTCCGCGGGCGGATGGATGCTGCCTGACGATCTGCCACCCTTCGCGCCAACTGCCGGAACGCTGCGCACCGGACAGCGGGTTCCCGCCGTCGAGCGCACGGCGGGCCAGGAGCGGGTCCGGGCGCAATGCCATCGCCACAATGCCGGCACCGGCCACCATTCCCAGTGCGGAAATCAGGAAGGGCCCGGCAGACGGGGGAATGTCCAGCCAGCCTGCCAGGACGGCACCGGGAGCCACCATGTTGGGTCCCGCAACGGCACCGATGGTGATGGCCCACACCACCAGGGAAAGGTCCCGTCCGCGATGGGCGGGTTCGGCCAGGTCAGTGGCGGCAAAGCGGGCCTGCAGGTTGACCGCCGAGGCCAGCCCCACCAGGAAGGCCCCGCACAGCAGGAGCACAAACAGTTCCGTGGTCACGGCGGCGACCATCAGGAACGTGCCGGCGATGGCCGCGGCCAGGCCGGTTGTCAGGGCAATGCGTCGGCCCCGCTGGAGGGCCAGCCGCGACAGCGGAATCGCCGTGAACGCGGTGCCCAGGGTGAGGGCCGTGTTCACGGAGCCGGCCCACGCTTCGGAGCCCGACAGGTCAACGGCCAGGATAGAGCCCAGTGCGAGGGTTGAGCCGTTCCCCAGGCCGGAGAAGATCTGTGCGATGGAAAGGGTTCGCACAATGCGGCGCTGGGTGGAACTGGTTGCTTCGGCGGTGCTGGTCAAGTCGTACGGTCCCCTCGGACATGTCTCATCGTGGAATCTCCACACGACAACTGTGGTGTCATGGGTTTATGCAGTTCAACCATGACAACATGCACGGGGTGCGGCTGGCGGAGTCCCTCGTCAACATGCTGGCTGACGGCCCCTGGGACACTGGTACGCTGCAGGGCCTGCTGGCAAGCCACCTGTTCCGCTCGCCCCGGGTTACGCCCGCCATCCATGACGAACTGCGGGAGTGGGCCGTACGGCTGCGGGCAGTGTTCGCAGCGGAGGACCAGGAGGCCCGCTGCGCAGCAGTCAACAACCTGCTGGCCGCCGGGGTGCGGCGCGTGTTCCTGACCACCCACGACGACATGCTCCCGCATCTGCATTTCGCGGATGCCAGCGAAACCCTGGTGGAAAGGGTGCGTGCCGTCACCGCCGGCGGACTGGCCATCTTCATGACCGAAGCGGCCGGCGAACGGCTGGGCGTGTGCGCCTGGCGGGACTGCAGCCGCGTCTTCGCAGACACCAGCCGTGGCGGAAACCGGACGTACTGCTCAGTCCGGTGCGGCAACGCCGACGCCGTCCGCCGCTACCGCGGCCGGGCGCGCTCAGGCTGAGGCGCGCGGTGGGCGTCAGAACCATCTGGTCCAGCTTGGGCAGGGCATTTCCGGCAAACCCAATCAGCCCTGCCGCCATGACTCAGCCCCGTTCTGGAGCGCCTGGGGATGGATCAGCCGGTCCATCGATTGCCAGGCCTCCACCATCGCCGCGCATGCGACGACGGCCACAATAGACAGCCCCGCCCTGTCCTCGGCCCTGCCGAAGCCGTATGTATACCGGCGGGTGGCCGCCCGCCGGCCCAGGATGAACGCCACCTGTTTGCTAGCCTCCAGGGCATCATCGACTGAATCGGCGGCATCATGGGCGTGCGGGACGAACAGCTCATAAAGCCAGCCCTTCAGCCCCTTGTGACGCTTGTGCCCGTGGCCGTGCGGATTGTCATGCCCGTGGGCATGCTCTTGGCCGTGCCCGTGATCATCATCACCACGGCCATGCAGGTGATGGTCTGCAGCATGTCCGTCCGCCGCCAGGCCGGTGGTCTGCGTCCGGTCACTCACGATGCCGCTCCCTTCATGCGGTGGTGCGCTGGCTGCCCGCCGAGCGCATGCTCCCCTGGAAGATGGCATCACACTAGCCGCCGCGCGTGCTCGTCATAAGGAACAAGGCGCCGGCGACGGAAGGCGCTGCCGGTTATCAGTCGCACCGTATTTTGTCCTAGTGTCTACTCCTATGAGTGATGTACTTGAAATGGCCGCCGTCAGCGTTGTGCGCGGAGCCAAAACGCTCCTGAGCAAGGTGGACTGGCAGGTCAGGGAAGGCGAACGGTGGGTCATCCTCGGCCCCAACGGCGCCGGCAAGACCACTCTGCTGCAGATCGCCGCCGCCAGGCTCCACCCCACCAGCGGCATCGCCGGAATCCTGGACGAAAGCCTGGGCAAGGTCGACGTCTTCGAACTCCGCCCGCGGATCGGCCTCTCCTCGGCCGCCCTGGCCACCCAGATCCCGGAATATGAAAACGTGCTCAATGTCGTCGTCACCGCCGCCTACGGTGTGACCGGCCGCTGGCGTGAAGGCTACGAGAAGGACGACGAGCGCCGCGCCTTCGCCCTCCTGAATGACTGGGGGATGGGACCGCTCCTGAACCGCAAGTTCTCTACGCTCTCCGAAGGTGAACGCAAGCGCGTGCAGATCGCCCGGGCCCTCATGACGGACCCCGAACTCCTGCTGCTCGACGAGCCTGCCGCCGGCCTGGACCTTGGTGGCCGCGAGGACCTCGTGCACCGGCTCAGCCAGCTGGCCATGGACGAAGACGCCCCGGCGATCGTTCTGGTCACCCACCACCTCGAGGAGGTCCCGCCGGGCTTCACCCACGCCATGCTCATGCGCGAGGGCGAAGTGGTGGCCGCCGGGCCGGTCGACGAGGTCCTCACCTCCGGCAACCTGAGCGAGACGTTCGGGCTGCCGCTGGACGTCTCCGTGAACGCCGGCCGTTACACGGCTACCGCCCGCCGTTAGCGGGGCAGCCGGCACAGCGTGGAGTTCTTCAGCGGAATACTTGTCTTCTTCGCCGGCCTCTGGGCCGGCACCATCAACAGCGTTGTCGGATCCGGAACCCTCGTCACCTTCCCGGTGCTGATCGCCCTGGGCATCGCACCCGTGACGGCCTCCATGAGCAATGCCATGGGCCTTGTGGCCGGCGGTGCGGCCGGCGCCTGGGGTTACCGCCGCGAGCTGAAGGGCCGCGGCCGGCAGCTGCTGCGGCTGCTGCCCGCATCCCTGCTCGGCGGCATCAGCGGAGCCTGGCTCCTGCTCCACCTGCCGGAGAAGGTCTTCCACTACGCGGCGCCGGCGCTTATTGTCCTGGCCCTGCTGATGGTGGTGTTCCAGCCCAGGCTCCAGCGCTGGGTCCGGAACCGGGAAGAAAACCCCGAGCATGCCCTCCGGGACAAGCACCACGGCATCCTGCTGGTGGTGCTGGTCTACCTGGCAGGGGTGTACGGAGGCTACTTTGTCGCCGCCCAGGGCATCCTCCTCGTGGGCATCCTCGGCGTCTTCATGACCGGCACCATCCAGAACGCCAACGCCATGAAGAACATCCTGGTGCTGGGCGTCAACCTGATCGCGGCCGCCTCCTACCTGCTGTTCGCCTTCGACCGGATCAACTGGACCGTGGTGGGCATCATCGCCGTCAGTTCCCTCATCGGCGGCCTCGTGGGCTCCAAGGTGGGGCGCCGGCTGTCACCGCCTGTCCTGCGCGGCGTGATCTTTGCCCTCGGCCTGGTGGCGCTGGGCTTCATGGTCGCCAACCTGCTCAAAGGATGACCGGAGAGACTGTGACCTTCCACCACCTTGAGTCCGCCGCGGATCCGCGCGTTGCCGACTACACCCAGCTGACTGACGTGCACCTGCGGAAACTCCGTGAACCCGCCGAGGGCATGTACATCGCCGAGTCCTCCCGCGTCCTGCGGCGCGCCCTCGCCGCCGGACATCAGCCGCGGTCCTTCTTCCTGGCCGAAAAATGGGTTGAGGACCTCCAGGACATCTTCGAGCAGTACCCTGACGTCCCGGCGTACATCGGCAGCGCCGGCCTCCTGGAGGAAATCACCGGATTCCACCTGCACCGCGGGGCGATGGCCGCCATGCACCGCCCTGCGCCGGTCCCGCTGCCGGAACTGCTGGCCGGCGCCCGCCGCGTGGCGGTCCTCGAGGACATCGTGGACCACACCAATGTAGGGGCCATCTTCCGCTCGGCCGCGGCGCTGGACGTCGACGCCGTCCTAATTTCGCCGCGCTGCGGCGATCCGCTGTACCGCCGGAGCGTCCGTGTCAGCATGGGAACTGTCTTCCAGGTACCGTGGGCCCGGCTGGACAGCTGGCCGCAGGACCTTACCCTCCTCAAGGAGCAGGGCTTCACGGTGGCCGCCATGGAGCTCACCGACGACGCCATGGACCTGGACCGGCTGGCCGCGCGCAACCCCGGGCGGCTCGCCCTGGTGCTGGGCACGGAAGGTGCCGGCATGAGCGCTGAGACGCTGGCCGCCGTCGACCTCGCGGTGAAAATTCCGATGCGCGCCGGTGTGGATTCACTCAACGTGGCGGCGGCGTCCGCCGTCGCCTTCTGGGAGCTGCGCCCGCGCGGCTGACCACGCCGGAACGGCGGGTTCGCTGGTTTCCGCCACTATCCGCTATGATTGATAGCTGGTTCCACTGTGTTTTTCGCCGTCCTTCGGCCGGCCGAGGCACGGACGGGAGCCATCCCATTCATACCTGGCAACTGGCAAAATCCAGCTGCGTGAACAAAAGGTCCCATTATGAAGTCTGATATCCACCCGAAGTACGAAGCTGTTGTTTTCAACGACCTGGCCTCCGGCACGAAGTTCCTGACCCGCTCCACCGTGTCTTCCTCGAAGACCATCGAGTGGGAAGACGGCAACACCTACCCGGTCATCGACGTCGAAATCTCCTCCGAGTCCCACCCGTTCTACACGGGCAAGCAGCGCATCATGGACTCCGCTGGCCGCGTCGAGCGCTTCAACGCTCGCTTCAAGGGCTTCGGCGGCAAGAAGTAATTCACTTCTCCCCAAGGTTCTTTGGAAAGCCCGCACCGGCAACGGTGCGGGCTTTTTGCGTTTGTGGGGCAGGATGGAAGGCATGACTGCCACACCAGGTTCTGCAATCGAAGGGGCGGCCCAAGGGCTGCACGGCGAGTACAAGGTCCCGGGAGGCAAGCTCGTGGTGGTGGACCTGGACGTTGTGGACGGCGCTTTCGCGGACGTCTCCCTGAGCGGCGATTTCTTCCTTGAACCGGACGAGGCCCTGCTGGCCATCAACGGGGCCCTGGCGGGACTGCCGGAAAGTTCGACGGCGGCCGACATCGCCGCCGCCGTGGAAGCCTCCCTGCCGGAGGACGCCGTGCTGTTCGGGTTCTCGGCCGACGCCGTCGCCATTGCCGTCCGCCGGGCACTGGCCAAGGCCACCGCCTGGACGGACCACCACTGGAACATCATCGCGCCCACGGTGCTGCCCACCCGCCTCAATGTGGCGCTGGACGAGGTGCTCACCGAGGAGGTCGGCGCCGGCCGCCGGAACCCCACCATCCGCTTCTGGGACTGGGAGGAACCGTCGGTGGTGATCGGCAGCTTCCAGTCCTACCGCAATGAGGTGCATCCCGACGGCGTGTCCCGGCACGGCATCACTGTGGTCCGCCGCATCAGCGGCGGGGGAGCGATGTTCATGGAGGCCGGGAACTGCATCACCTACTCGCTCTACCTGCCCCAGACCCTCGTGGACGGCATCAGCTTCGCCGATTCCTACGCCTACCTCGACGCGTGGGTCATGGCCGCCCTGAAGAAGCTTGGCATCGACGCCTTCTACGTTCCCCTGAACGACATCGCCACGGACCAGGGCAAGATCGGCGGGGCCGCCCAGAAACGGCTGGCCAACGGCGGCATGCTGCACCATGTGACCATGAGCTACGACATCGACGCCGACAAGATGGTGGACGTGCTCCGGATCGGCAAGGAAAAGCTCTCTGACAAGGGAACCACCAGCGCCAAGAAGCGCGTGGACCCGCTGCGCCGCCAGACCGGCCTGGCCCGGGCTGAAATCGTGGCGGCCATGATGGACGTGTTCGCTGAGCGCTACGGGGCCACGCCGTCGGAGATCACAGCACAGGAGCTGGAGACCGCCGGGGAACGGGTCGCCTCAAAGTTCGGCACGGAGGCGTGGCTGCACCGCGTGCCCTGAAACCGGCACGGCCTGCGCCGCCAGCGACCGGAGCAGGTGGCTCCGCTGTTCGATGATGATCCGGCGCAGGGCACGCGGCGCGTCCGGGTGGTCTGCGAGCCAGCGGTCGGTGCGTGCCACCACCGGGTGGTTCTCCGGAGTCCCGGCCGGGCCAAGGTCCCGGACCCCCGGGTAAAGCCCGCGGACAATGCGGCTCGCGATTTCAATGCTCCGCTCCGCCCACACGGTCTCCAGGCACTCGAAGTATGGCTCCACGAAGGGGTCCAGCAGTTCTTCGGAGGCCGTGTAGAACCCGGCGATGGTGGCGCTGAGCAGCTGGTTGGACAGCGATGTACCGCGCACTGCTGCGTCCCAGGCCGCGGCCTTGACCGCCGCCTCGGGCCGGGCTGCCAGCGCTGTGGCGTGTCCGGCCCGCCCTGAGGCTGTGGTGTCCCTGGCCAGCTCGGCGTCGAGCTCCTGCTCCGTTGCCATGCCCCGCGCCGCCAGCGCGTGCCACAGGCTCCACCGGAGTTCGGCGTCCACGGCCAGCCCCGGCACCTGCTCGCTGCCGTCCAGCAGGCCGCGCAGGAGCCCGGCCTTGCTGCCCTCGGTCCGGGTTGCGGTGGCTAGTGTCCTGGCCCAGGCGAGCTGCTGGTCGGAGCCGGGTTTGGCCGCGTACAGCTCCCGCGCCGCACCGTCCGCAAACGACTTCCGCAGGGCGTCGCGCTCCCCGGCCGGCACGTACTGTTCCAGGGCCACGCCGGCGTTGCCCAGGATGTTCAGCAGGACACCGGTTCCTGGTTCCGCTGGGGCGAACCGGAGAACAGCGTCCACGTACTGCGAAGCCGGGGACAGGGCATCGCGGGCGGAATTCCAGAGCGCGGACCAGCACAACGCACGGGCCATGGGGTCGCTAATGCGGTCCAGCGAGGCACGGACGGTGGCCTCGGAGACGGGGTCGAGCCGGACCTTGGCGTAGCTCAGGTCGTCGTCATTGACCAGGAGCAGTGCCGGCCGACGCTTCCCGGAGAGGGCACCGACTTCCTGGGCTGCGCCGGCCAGGTCGGCCTCCACGGAATCGGTGCGCACCAATATGCCGGCGGCGTCGAAGTTATACAGGCCGATTCGCAGCCGGTGCGGGCGCGGCTCCTGGCGGCCGGTGACCGGATCGGAAGCCTCCTGCAACAGGGTGACGCGCTCCAGGACGGCCTGCCCGTCGCCGGCATCAGCCGGCTCAATCCCGGCCTGAAGCGTGGAGATGCCGGAGGTCTGCAGCCACTGCCGGGCCCACCCGGTGAGGTCCCGGCCGGACGCCGTACTGAGGGCGCCGAGCAGGTCCTCTAGCGTGGTGTTGCCGTACTCGTGATCTCTGAAATATTGCCGGGAGCCGGCGATGAAGGCGTCGAAGCCGACGTACGCCACGAGCTGCTTGAGGACGGACGCGCCCTTCGCGTACGTGATGCCGTCGAAGTTCTGCTTCGCCGCCTCCAGGTCCGGGATGTCGGCGACGATGGGGTGGGTGGTGGGCAGCTGGTCCTGGACGTACGCCCAGGCCTTGCGCTTATTCGCGAAGTTGACCCAGGCAGTGTCCCAGTCCGTGGCACGGTCCACGCCCAGGGTGCCCATGTAATCCGCGAAGGACTCCTTCAGCCACAGGTCGTCCCACCACCGCATGGTCACGAGGTCGCCGAACCACATATGGGCCATCTCGTGCAGCAGGGTGTTGGCGCGGCCCTGGTACTGAGAGTCGGCGGCCCGCGAGGTGAACACGTAGTCTTCCGTGAAGGTGACCAGGCCGGGGTTTTCCATGGCCCCCAGGTTGTATTCGGGCACGAAGGCCTGATCGTACTTGCCCCAGGGATAGAGGTAGTCGAACAGCCGGTTGAAGAACTCCAGTCCCTGCTTGGTGAGCCGGAACAGCTCGGCGGCGTCGAACGAGGGCGCCATGGAGGCCCGGCAGTAAAGTGCCAGCGGCACGTCAAGGCGGGTCCCGCCGTCGAGCGTTCCGCTCCAGTGGTCCTCGGCCTTGAAGTAGGGCCCGGCCAGCACCGAGGTGATGTACGTGGACATGGGCTGGGTGGGTTCGAAATCCCAGCGGGACGCCGTGGCGTCGTCCGCCAGCGGCAGCCGGGCTGCCCGGGCGCCGTTGGAGGCGACCTCCCAGCTTGCCGGTGCGGTGACGGAGAAGGTGAACCGGGCCTTGAGGTCGGGCTGTTCGAAGTTCGCGAACACCCGGCGGGCGTCGGCGGGCTCGTACTGGGTGTAGAGGTAGCACTGGCCGTCGGCCGGGTCGAAGAACCGGTGCATGCCTTCACCCGAGCTGCTGTACAGGGCGGTTCCGGTGACCGTTACCCTGTTCTCGGCCTGCAGGTTGTCCAGCCGGATCCGTGCCCCGTCCACCACATCGGCAACCGCCAGCGCGACACCGTTAAGGACCACGCTGTGCACCTCCGCCGCGATGAAGTCCAGGAAAGTGGATGCCCCGGGCTGCGCCGCGGAGAACGCAATGGTGCTGCTGCTGGTGTATCCGGCCGTGTCCGGGTCCGCTGCGCTGCGGACGTCGAGGGCGACGTCGTAGCTGTGGGTGGTGATCAGGGCGGAGCGCTCTGCCGCTTCGCTGCGCTGGAGGTTCTGGTTCGGCATCACGCTATTGAATCACGGGGCTATCCAATCACGGGGGCACGTGAGCCATTCGCGCAGGGGACTGGTGACCACTGTGAAGCTACCGGACAGCTACCGGACCATGAGGAGCGCCGCTGCCAGGCCCAGGGCCGCAATCAGCAGCCACGCGGCGAGGGCAGCCAGTACCGCCCGCGCACCGGTGTGAAGCAGGGTGCGGATGCGCACCGCAGACCCGAGCCCAAAGAGGGCTGCGCCCAGCAGCACGTCCTGCAGTCCGGCCGCTGCCTCCAGCCATCCGGCGGAGAGCCAGCCGCTGGAGCGCAGTGCCACCATCGCGATGAATCCAAGCACGAACAGCGGGACCACCGGAGGCCTGGCCCCGGCCGGCTGGTCAGTGCGGCCGGCCGCCTCCCGGCGGTGCCGGATCCGCTGTTCTGCTCCGGCCAGGGCCACCATGGGCGCCAGCAGGATCACCCGGGTGAGCTTGACGACGACGGCGAGGGCCAGTGCCGCCGGACCTGCGGTCTGCGCTGTGGCCACCACCTGTCCGACGTCGTGGACGGAAGCGCCGGTCCACGCTCCGAAGGCGGCAGCGTCCAGGTGCAGCGGGTGGACCAGGAGCGGGAGCGCGCCGATGGCAAGCGTTCCGCACAGCGTCACCAGCGCCACGGGCAGGACCGTGTCCCGGTGGCTGATCCGCCGCACGGCGGCCATCGCGCCGATCGCCGATGCGCCGCAAATCGAAAACCCGGTGGCGATCAGCAACGCCGTGTCGGCCGGCAGCCGGAACAGCCGGGAAATACCGTAGGTGCCCGCGAAGCTGGCCGCCACCACGCCCGCGATGAGCAGAAGGGCCAGCCAGCCCAGGCCGAGCACATCCGCGAGGCTCACCTTGAGCCCCAGCAGGACGATGCCGCCGCGCATCAGGTGCTTGCCGGCAAAGTCCAGGCCCGGCCGGGCCCGGCCGGCCGTCCACACCGCCGTACCGGGCAGGTTGGCTGCCAGCAGGCCCAGCACCACGGCCAGCGTCATGGCCGGAAGCGCCGGAACGGCGCCATGGATCGCGAACGCGAAGGCCAGCGCAACCACTGCGGTCAACAGGCCGGCCAGAATCCGGGTAAGGTTCTGATGCGTCATCCCGCGCAACTGCAGTCGCAACGGCGGCGGGAGTCGGAAGTCTGGCACCTCCCAACCTTGCCGGACTGTGGCGCCAAAGACCAACCGGAAGTCCCGCCAACACGCCAGGGCGGGACGGGAAATGAATTCGCAACAAAAAGGTGGTTGGCTAATGACCATGTCTGACCTATTCCAGGATTACTCCGAGGCTGCCGGCCGCACCGGCGCCTACGACGAGATGTTTGCCGCGGGGCAAAAGGCACGCCAGTCGTATGGCCAGGTTGCGGGCGCCCTGCGGCAGCTGTCCCTGGCAGATGTAAGCGCGCGGGCTGACTCGATGGCGAGGACGTTCCTGGACCGCGGTGTGACCTTCGACTTCGCGGGGGAGGAGCGCCCGTTTCCGCTGGACATCGTCCCGCGCGTTATCCCCGCCAGCGAGTGGGACGTGCTGGAGCGGGGCGTCGCCCAGCGGGTGCGCGCCCTCGAGGCGTTCCTGAATGACGTCTACGACAAGATGACGGTCGTCTCCGACGGCGTGATCCCGCGGCAGCTGATCACGACCAGCGCGCATTTCCACCGCGCCGTGCACGGCTTCGAACCCGCCGGCGGGGTGCGCGTGCACATCTCCGGCATCGACGTGGTGCGGGACGCCGCGGGAACCTTCCGGGTGTTGGAGGACAACGTCCGTGTGCCGTCCGGGGTGAGCTACGTGCTGGAGAACCGCCGGGCCATGGCAAAAGGCCTGCCCGAAGCGTTCGGCCAGCAGCCCATCCGGCCAGTGGAGGAATATCCGCGCCGGCTGCTTTCCGCCCTGCGCAAGACCGCGCCGTCGGGCGTTGACGACCCCACGGTGGTGGTGCTGACCCCCGGTGTCTTCAACAGCGCCTACTTCGAGCACACCCTGCTGGCCGGCCTGATGGGCGTGGAACTTGTTGAGGGCCGCGACCTGATCTGCCGCGGCAACCGGGTGTACATGCGCACCACCGCCGGCGAGCAGCGCGTGGACGTTATCTACAAGCGCATCGACGACGACTTCCTCGACCCCCTGCAGTTCCGCTCCGACTCCATGCTCGGCTGCCCCGGCCTGGTCAACGCCGCCCGCGCCGGCGGCGTCACCATCGCCAACGCGGTGGGCAACGGCGTGGCGGACGACAAGCTCGTCTACAGCTACGTGCCGGACCTGATCCGCTACTACCTCGGCGAGGAACCCGTGATCGCCAACGTGGACACCTTCCGGCTGGAGGAGAAGGACGCGCGTGAGCATGTCCTGGACCGGCTGGACGAACTTGCGGTCAAGCCCGTGGACGGCTCCGGCGGCAAGGGCCTGGTCATCGGCCCGGACGCCTCCAAGGACGAACTGGACGCGCTGCGCAAGCGCATCATCTCCGATCCCCGCGGCTGGATCGCGCAGCCGGTGCTGCAGCTCTCCACGGTGCCCACGCTCAGCGGGGACAAGTTCGGCCCCCGGCACGTCGACCTGCGGCCGTTCGCGGTCAACGACGGCGACGACGTCTGGGTGCTGCCTGGCGGACTGACCCGCGTTGCCCTGAAGGAAGGGTCGCTGATCGTCAATTCCAGCCAGGGCGGCGGCTCCAAGGACACCTGGGTGCTGGCCGGTTCCCCGCAGGTTCCCGTGGAGCGGGTACCGCGGCAGTCCGTCACCGTCCGCGAGCGGGTCTCGGTGTGGCCGGTCGAAAGCAACTGGCGCGACCGGCAGTCGGAACAGCAGCAGCAGCAGATTTCTGACCCGCAGGAGGTAACCGAGAATGCTTAGCCGAATTGCCGAATCCCTGTTCTGGATCGGCCGCTACGTTGAGCGGGCCGACGGCACGGCCCGCATCCTCGACGTCCACCTGGAGCGCCTGAACCACCTGCCCACCGAGGAGCGGCGCAGCGTTGCCCGTGAGCTGCTGGGCGTCATGGGGGCGCGCCCGCAGAGCGAGGACTTCGGCCTGGAGGAACTGCTCCACGCCCTCGCATACGACAAGCACAGCGCCACCTCCATCGCCGGGTCCCTCGGGGCTGCCCGCGAAAACGCCCGGCGCGCCCGCGAGACCGTCTCCTCCGGCCTCTGGGAAAGCCTGAACACCACCTACTACGGGCTGAACCAGCACCGCAAGGACGTGGTGGGCACCTACCGCTTCTGCCACTGGGTGCTCGAGCGCACGGCCATGGTCAGCGGCCTGGCCGACACCACCGTCAGCCATGACGACAGCTGGCTCTTCCTGGCGCTGGGCCGCTCGCTGGAGCGGGCGGACATGACCGCGCGGATGCTCTCCACCCGCGATGTCCTCTCCGCAGGCATGTCCTGGGTGAACATGCTCCGCTGCGCCGGCGCCTACGAATCCTTCCTGCGGACCCGGCGTGCCGCCTTCGGCGACCAGCACGCGGCGGAGTTCCTGCTGCTGGACAGGCTGTTCCCGCGCTCCATTGTCTATGCCCTGCGCGACGCCGACGACTGCCTCGCCAAGCTGGACCCCACGGCCCAGCGCGTCGGCTTCATCAACGATGCACGACGCATCGTGGGCCAGGCGCGCACCTTCCTGGAGTTCCACCGCACGGACGACCTCATGTCCGAGCTGCCGGAGCATATGGAGCGCGTGCAGAAGGCTGTTGCCCAGGCATCGGACGCCATTTCCCGTAAGTACTTCAATCAGGCGGATGAACTGGCCTGGGTGGGAGAAGTTTCATGACCCGGCTGAGCATCGTCCACAGGACCGGCTACAAGTACAAGCGGCGTGTGACGCTCTCCTATAACGAAGCCCGCATGACCCCGCTGACGGACCCGCAGCAGGTGGTGCTGGAGTCCTCCATGAAGGTGACGCCGTCGCAGGCTGCCGTGAGCAACTACCGCGACTACTGGGGCACCAAGGTCACGGCCTTCGACATGCAGGTGCCGCACGAGAGCCTGGAGGTGCTCTCGACCACCACCGTTGAGGTCCACCGGGCGGTGCGCGTTCCCTCTGAGGCCGACATTGTGGGCTGGGATGACCTCGCCTCCGCGGAGACACTGAACCAGTTCAGCGACTGGGTGCCGCAGTCCCAGCTGACCGGCCCCGGGGAGGAAGTCCTCGGCCTGCTCCCCGGTGTGGTGGAAGGCAAGAACCCGCATGAGGCGGCGATGGCCATCTTCGCCTGGATGCGCGGCGAAATGACGTACATGAAAGGCACCACAGGCGTGACCACGAACGCCGAGGAAGCCTGGACCCAGCGCCAGGGAGTGTGCCAGGACCTGGCGCATCTGGCCATCGGCGCCCTGCGCAGCCGCGGCATCCCGGCCCGGTACGTCTCCGGTTACCTGCACCCGCGGTCGACGGCGGACATCGGCGAGACGGTGGCCGGCCAGTCCCACGCGTGGCTGGAATGGTGGGACGGCGAGTGGCGCAGCTGGGACCCCACCAACCACAAGCCCGCGGGCGACTTCCACGTGACAGTGGCCCGCGGCCGCGACTATCGCGATGTGCCGCCGTTGAAGGGCATCCTGTCAGGCGGCGGCGGTTCCAACCTGAGCGTCAGTGTGGAGATCACCCGCCTGGCCTGACTGTGCGGCGTGCGGTTGAGTGCCTACTCGGGGGATGACTTCACGGCGCCGCTGAGCTGGGTCCACCAGGTCAGCGGCGGGGTGACCTTGAACCGCCGGCCGGTGACCGAGTCCGGGGTAATGCGCACAAAGTGGTCCTTCTGCCCCGCCTGCCAGGGAAACAGGAAGAGGGACGCGGAGTCGAGGATCTCCTCGGTGCCCTTGAGGGCTGCCGCCTTGCCCTTGACCACCACACTCCAGGCCATCCCTGATTCGGCGTCCACGCCGTCGGCCTCCAGAGCCACGGGCGTTTCCCCCAGGGCGCCGCCGAGCTTGGTGCCTTCTCCCGTCCGGAACACAAGGGTGCCGTGGTCCACCGTGTAGTTGAGCGGGAAGATGTCCGGGTGGTCATCGACCCAGACGGCCAACCGGCCGACGGAGACCTGCCGGAGCAGGCCCCAGCATTGTCCGGAGTCGAGGTGCTCGACGGAATGTTGGGAAGCATCGGTGGGCTGTACGTTCGTCATGGACCAGAGCCTACGCCGGCAGGTTCCGGGCTTCCAGTGCGCTCAACTTCACGGAGCCAAGGCACCGGCCAGGCGCCCGGGCGGCGCGCCAGCCTGCTTATTCGAACGCAGCCCTGCGCTGGTCCTCGAGCCGGGTGCTCCAGATGTGCGGGGGAGCAACCTTGAAGCGGCGGCCCGTCAGCACCTGTGGCGACAGGCGGACATAGTGGAACTTGTCGCCCGGCTCCCAGGGCTCCAGCCCCAGCGCATCTGCCGCAGCCTGCTCCACCTCGCTGTCGATGAGGGATGTGGTGCCGCGTGCCATGACGCTCCACGCCTCCTGGGTGTCCGCGTCGTAACCGTCGATCTCGAATGCCGCGGCCGATTCCCTGGCAGTTTCCCAAAGCTTGGTCCCGCCCGCTGTGCGGAAGACGATGCTGCGCCGTTCGGTGACGAAATTGACGGGGAAGATCTCCGGATGCCCGTCCACGACGATTGCGAGCCTGCCGACCACCGAAGCAGCCAGCAGGTCCCAGCACTGGTCGAAGGTCAGCCTGCTGTCCTGGGGTTCAGTGTTCCGGGGTTCACTGTTTCGGGGTTCACTGTTTCGGGGTTCACTGTCCGGGAGTCCACTGTCCTGCGCGTCACTGTTCATGGACCCATGCTACGAAACAGCGGCACCGCCCGCGACGACAAACCGCCGCAAGCGTGGGAACGCCGCTGCCGGCTACCAGGGACTGGGCTTGTAGTCCTTAAGGAACACACCGTACTGGTCCTCGCCCTTTTCGCCCATGACGATGGGATCGTAGACCCGGGCTGCGCCGTCCACCAGGTCCAGGGGCGCGTGGAAGCCTTCCTCCATCAGCCGGACCTTGGTGTAGTGCGGGCGTTCGTCGGTGATCCACCCGGTGTCGACGGCGGTCATGAGGATCCCGTCGGTTTCCAGCATCTCCTGGGCGCTGGTGCGGGTCATCATGTTCAGCGCCGCCTTGGCCATGTTGGTGTGCGGGTGCCCGGGTCCCTTGTAGGCCCGGGAGAACTGGCCTTCCATGGCGGAGACGTTGACGATGTACTTGCGCCGTGCCGTGGAGCGCTTCATGGCGTCGCGCAGCCGGCTGACCAGCAGGAAGGGCGCGGTGACGTTGCACAGCTGCACCTCGAGCATCTCCAGGGGGTCCACCTCGTCCACCACCTGCGTCCAGCTGTTGATGGTGGCGAGGTCCGGGACCAGGCCGCCGGCGTCGATGGCTGTGCCCGCCTCGATGCGCTCCAGCGTCGCCGAACCGGTGGACAGTGCTAGGGACGTGACGGCGTCTCCGGCCAGGACCGGGTGTTCCGTGACGCTGCTGGCGATGGCCAGCGGGTGCTTGTCGTGGGCGTGGCCAAAGGTGACCAGTTCCGGGCCCCCGTTGGCTGCCTCCAAGGCTGCGGGGAGCGGCTCATCCTCGGCGTCCACCAGCGGCTTGTAGGCATTGCCGGAGCGGCGCACCGTCTGGGCGGCGTTGTTGATGATGATGTCCAGCGGACCGGCGGCGTTGAGGTCATCGGTGAGGGCCATGACCTGCGACGGATCACGGAGGTCGATGCCGACGATCTTCAGCCGGTGCAGCCATTCCGCGCTGTCCTCCATGGCGGCGAAGCGGCGCGCGGCGTCCTTGGGGAACCGGGTGGTGATGGTGGTGTGAGCGCCGTCGCGCAGCAGCCGCAGGGCGATGTACATGCCGATCTTGGCGCGGCCGCCCGTCAGGAGGGCACGCCGGCCGGTGAGGTCGGTGCGGGCATCGCGTTTGGAATGGCTGAACGCCGCACACTCGGGGCACAGCTGGTGGTAGAAGGCATCCACCTGGGTGTAGTGCTGCTTGCAGATGTAGCAGGGCCGGGACCTGATGAGGTGGCCGGCGATCTTTCCCGTGGCGGACGGTGCGAGCTTGTTGCCCCGCGTCTCGTCGTCGATCCGGTCAGGCGCAGCGGTGGCGGTCTGCGCAATCACGGCGCGGTCCGCTTCGGCGATCAGGTCGCGCTTGGTGACGCGGCGGTGCCGCTTGACGGCCTTGAACATCTTGCCCGTGGCGCGGCGCACCGAGACGTAGTCGGGGTGCTCCTCGTCGTAGACGTGGATGGTGTTCAAAACCTTGAGGCAGGCCTGAATCTCTTCAGGCGTCAGATCGGCGGAGCTCATTGGTCTGATTTTACAGCCTGCGGAGCATCAGGCCTGCCTCGGAAGTTACCGCACGCGGCAGCAGGGGCAGTCCGGATCAGGAACTGACAGACTGGGAGGGCGAGTCCGCTCCCACGGCCGCCGCCTGCACCTTGCCCACCTGCTCAACTGAGCTGCGGACCTCCGGCAGGTGCTCGGTGGCTGCCCTGATGGAATCCGGAACGAGGCGCAGGTTGGCTGCGGACAGCGCCCGTTCTGCCTCGTCCGGTTCGGGGACCGCCTGGTATTTGGACAGCACCGTGATGCCGGACTCCGTCACCTTGAAGCCGCGGGCACGGTCCAGCTCCGGGTCCAGGCCGATGGCGGCGCCGGCGGGGACCTTGACGTTCTTGTCAATGATGGCCCGGCGCACCACTGCACCTTCACCAATGTGCACCTTGTCCATGAGCACGGAGTCGGTCACCCGGCTGGCCGTGCCGACGTAGACGTCGTTGGAGAGCACCGAGCCCTCCACGATTCCGCCGGAGATGACCACGCCGCTGGCGACGATCGAATCCAGGGCGGTTCCCACCGTGTTGTTGTCGCCGCGGACGAACTTGGCCGGCGGGGAGATGCTCTGCCGGGTATAGATGGGCCATTCGGAGTTGTACAGGTTGAACACGGGCAGCGGCGAGATCAGGTCCATGTGCGCTTCGTAGAACGAGTCGATAGTTCCTACGTCGCGCCAGTAGGTCCGGTCCCGTTCGGTGGAGCCGGGGATGTCGTTGAGCGTGAAGTCGTAGACGCCGGCCTGTCCCTGGTTGACGAAGTAGGGGATGATGTCCCCGCCCATGTCGTGCTTGGTATCGAGGCGTTCGGCGTCCACGTGCAGCGCATCCACCAGGGCGTCGGCGTCGAACACGTAGTTGCCCATGGAGGCCAGGAACTGGGTGGGGTCAGCGGCGAGGCCGGGGGTGGATGCGGGCTTCTCGACGAACGCGGCGATCTTCTGGGGGTCTTCGGGGTCCACCTCGATGACGCCGAACTGGTTGGCCATGTTCAGGGGCTGGCGGACGGCGGCCACGGTAGCCTTGGCGCCGCTCTTGACGTGCTGTTCGACCATCTGGAAGAAGTCCATGCGGTAAACGTGGTCCGCACCCACCACGACGACAATGTCCGGGTTGGCGTCGTGGATCAGGTTCAGGGACTGGTAGATCGCGTTGGCGCTGCCCAGGAACCAGCTCTTGCCCACACGCTGCTGGGCGGGGACGGAGGCGACGTAGTTGCCGAGCTGGGTGGACATCCGCCACGTCTCGGAGATGTGGCGGTCAAGGCTGTGGGACTTGTACTGCGTCAGCACCACGATCTGCAGGTAGCGGGAGTTGACGAGGTTGGACAGCGCGAAATCGATGAGCCGGTAACTGCCGGCGAAGGGCACAGCAGGTTTGGCCCTGTCTGCCGTCAGCGGCATCAGTCGGTTTCCCTCGCCCCCGGCGAGGACAATGGCGAGGACTTTCTTTGTTGACGGCATGATCGCTCCTGTACGCCTTCGTATCTCCCCAAAAAATCCGGTTTGTCCGGACTTTCTTCACACTAGAACAGTTCAACCGTAACGACTACCTTGGGTAACGTGCGAATAGACATTGTGACTAAAGAATTCCCGCCGGAAATCTATGGCGGCGCGGGCGTCCACGTAGCCGAGCTGAGCCGGGTCCTGGCCAAGCATGTCGACCTTCAGGTGCGTGCCTTTGGTGCGCCCCGCGATGCCGACTATCATGGCGCGGCCGTGACCTCCTACTCGGTGCCTGAGGACCTGGGGGCAGCGAACGCCGCCGTGCAGACCCTCGGCGTGGACCTGCGCATCGTCCCTGACGTTGCCGGCGCGGATCTGGTGCATTCGCACACGTGGTACGCCAACATGGCCGGCCACCTGGCATCCCTGCTGCACGGCATCCCGCACGTGCTCAGCGCCCACAGCCTGGAACCGCTGCGCCCCTGGAAGGCGGAGCAGCTGGGCGGCGGGTACGCCCTGTCGTCATGGGTGGAGAAAACCGCCTATGAGGCCGCCGCCGCCATCATCGCCGTGTCCGAGGGCATGCGGCAGGACATCCTGCGCAGCTACCCGGAGGTTGATCCGGCCAAGGTCAAGGTGGTCCACAACGGCATCGACGTGAGCCTGTGGAACCGCGACGAGAACGACGACGCCGTCCGCGCCCTGGGCATCGACCCCGCCCGCCCCAGCGTGGTGTTTGTGGGCCGCAACACCCGGCAGAAGGGTGTCCCGTACCTGCTGCGGGCGGCCGCCAAGCTTCCCGCGGACGTGCAGCTGGTCCTCTGCCTTGGTGCGGCGGATACCCCGGAGCTCGCAGCCGAGACGGCCCGGCTGATTGAGGAGCTGCAGAGCCAGCGCAGCGGCGTTGTGCTGATCGAGCGCATGCTTCCCCGCAATGAGCTGATCCAGGTCCTGAGCCACGCCACCGTTTTTGCCTGCCCTTCAATCTACGAACCGCTCGGCATCGTGAACCTCGAGGCGATGGCCTGCGGCGCTGCCGTGGTGGCCAGCGCAACCGGCGGCATCCCCGAGGTGGTGAACCACGGCGAGACCGGCCTGCTGGTGGAGCTCGAACAGGTGACCGATGGAACCGGCACCCCGCTGGATCCGGAAAAGTTCGTCAGTGAGTTCGCCGCGGCCCTGACCGAAGTTGTGTCGGACCCGGCGCGTGCCCGCGCCATGGGCCAGGCCGGCCGCAAGCGCGCCGAGGAGCACTTCTCCTGGGAGTCGATCACCCAGACCACGCTTGACGTCTACCGCTCAGTCCTCAGCTAGCCTCAGCCTGTTCAAAGCACGACGGCGGGACCCACCTTGGGT
>NZ_JBHVBL010000053.1:0-27834 GCF_042668165.1 Arthrobacter sp. NPDC057388 | reverse complement strand
GCACCGGAATTCCGGTGTCGCCGGCCCATGTGCGCGTCGCCAGGCTGGTTCCGCGTCGCCGCAGATGGTTCGGCGGGAAGGCTAGCTGCGGAAGTTGACGAACTGCAGGTCGGCCTCGTCGAAGTCCTTCAGCAGGGCCATGGTGGCCTGGAGGTCGTCGCGGGACTTGGACGAGACGCGGAGTTCATCGCCCTGGATCTGCGACTTGACGCCCTTGGGGCCCTCGTCGCGGATGAGCTTGTTGATCTTCTTGGCCAAGTCCTGCGCGATGCCTTCCTTGATGGAGGCCTCCAGCCGGAATTCCTTGCCGGACGCGTAGGGTTCGCCGGTGTCGAGGGACTTCAGGGAGATGCCGCGGCGGATCAGCTTGGACTGCAGCACGTCCAGCACGGCCAGAACGCGCTCTTCGGAGTTCGCCTTCATGAGGATCTTTTCGCCGCTGAAGTCGACTTCGGCGCCCACGCCCTTGAAGTCGTAGCGCTGGGCGAGTTCCTTCTGCGCCTGGTTCAGCGCGTTGGCCACCTCCTGCTTGTCTACCTTGCTTACGACGTCGAATGTGGACTCGCCTGCCATGACTCTCCTTTGCTGGTGCATGCGTCGCCCGGGCGGTGAGGCTCCGGGCCGGGTGGGATATCTGGATTCCAGCGTAGTACGGATGGCGGGGAAGTGAAGGTGGGCGGCATTCACAGTTCACTCATAGCCAAGTCATGGCGGGAACGAAGTTTCGGCGCCCAGAGTTGTAGCAGTTGGAAGCCGCTCGGAAGGAACGCAATGACCCACAAGGCCGTCCGCTACGTCACCAAGTCCACCGCGGCAGCCGCCGGGACTATCGCCACCGCCGCATCGTCGGTGGCCGCCGCCGCCGTTGCCGCATCCATCATCCTCAGCCCTGTAGCGGACGCCTCCACGCGGCTGGAGGGAGTGCAGGCGGATCTGCAGCGGGCAGTACAGCTTAACCAGATCACCGCGGAGCAGGCGCTGAAGTTCGAGGCCAAGCTCGCGGGCCGGATTCTCGGCGAGGCCTGATCTTCCGGGCTGCCTCGGCCCGCAGCCCCCCGATTTCATTCTTGGGCAGAAGTTCTGTAAGGTTGTCTTGCCCGCGGGGATGGAAACAAAACCGGGGTGATCTTCTTTTGAAGTTCGGCAGATTACCCGAGCGGCCAAAGGGGGCTGACTGTAAATCAGCTGGCACTGCCTACGGGGGTTCGAATCCCTCATCTGCCACATTTGAAAGACCTCCGGAACCTGACGGTTCCGGAGGTCTTTTGCTTTTCCGGCTCTGAGGGGCCGGGCCTGGTGTCCTAGGACGCGGGATCGCGCCGCAGCTCGGCGATCTCGCGCCGAAGGGCGGCAACCTCGGCTGCCAGTTCGCCCACCTCCGTCAAGACCGGCTCGCCTGCCGACTCGGCCGCTGCCACCGTCGTCTCCTCGACACGCTGGACCAGCCACGAGGCAATGGAAGCCGTCACCACACCAAGGACAGCGATGCCGCTCATCATCAGTGCTGCCGCCACAAGACGGCCCAGCAACGTGACAGGGTACATATCGCCGTAGCCCACGGTGGTGATTGTCGCCACCGCCCACCACGCGGCGTCGCCGAACGTGAGAATCTTGGCCTCCGGGGCTGACTGCTCGACGTCGAGCACGGCCAGTGCCCCCACGAACACCAGCAGGACGGCAGAAGCGGCCACATACGTGACCACCCGGCCCCGCAGTGTTTCGCCTACCGTCCGGTGCAGCACCGACAGCAGGGTCACCAGGCGCAGCAGCCGCAGGGGGCGGAAGAAAGGCAGGGCGACGATGAGCAGCTCGTGCAGGTTGCGGAGAAACCACCGGCTGCGTTCCTCCGCCAGCCACAGATTTGCCGCATAGTCCAGCACGAAAATGCCCCAGGTGGTCCACATGGTGGCCTCCAGCCACTCGGCTCCGCGGCCTTCCACCCTGCCGATCACCTGCCACGCGTAGGCCGCGAGGAAGACAATCGCCGTCCCCATCAGAGGCCATTCGGCAAGGTCCCGGTAGCGTTGCTGAGTCATGGCCATGATCTTACGTGCGGCCCCGGACGGCAGGGCGTCCCCGGCCGGGATTCCTGGCAGTCCCGGCCGGATCCGTACCACTGCTTGCGCCCGGCTCAGTCGCCCGGCTCAGTTCAGCGCGATGACGAGCATCTGGGTGGTGCCCGGGATGCAGGTCTGCAGCACCGCGCGCGGGAACCCGCCGAACACCGCAGCGACGTCGTTGGTGGTCCCGGGGTTCGGGACCTGGCTGCGGGCCGAGACCCGGTAGGAACCGTAGCCCGGAATGTCCACCCGTTCACCCACGCTGATCCCGGAGAAGCGCGCCCAGCCGCCGCAGAAGTCGTGCTCCGTGATGAAGAGCGAGTATCCGTCAGTGGGGGTGAAATGGACGGGCCCGATGCAGGCGTCCACCATCGCCTGCCCGCCGGCACCGGCCACATAGATGGTCCGCACCGCGGGAGCCGGTGCGGGAGCCGGTGCCGGGGCGGGGGCCGGCGCCGGAGCAGGCGCGGGGACCTGCGCCTGTGCCGGAGCGGCTACCGCAGGTCCGCTCAGCTTGAGCGTCTGGCCAGGAAAAATGACGGAGCTGGGTGCGAGGCCGTTCGCCGCCAGCATGCCCGAGGCGCTGACGTTGAAACGGGCGGCGATGGAGCTCACCGTGTCGCCGGCGACCACCCGGTAGGTGGTGGGTTTGGGGGCCGGGGCAATCTTGGGGGCCGCCACTGTTTTCGCGGGTGGCTTCGCCGGTGCCTTCGCAGGGGCCTTCGCCGGTGCCGTGGTGGCGGCTGGTGCTTTGACGGCTGGCTTTGCTGCAGGCTTCGCGGCGGCCTTTGCCGGTGCCTTCGCCGGCGCCGCGATGGCGGGTGCCGCCGCCGCTTTGGCCGGCGCGCTTGAGGCCGGAGGTGCGGCCGAAGTCACGGGTGCGGCCTGTTCGACGGCGGCCGGTTGGCCGACAGCGGTTGCCGCGTTTCCGCCGTCGGACGCCACCAACGCTCCGACGCCCGCCGACGCCGTCAAAAGGGCGGCGGACACGCCTGCGGAGATGAGTAGGACCCGGGCGGCGGGACGCCTGGCTAGCGGTCCATGCCGGCCCCGGGTGGGTTCGGCGAAGCTGTCGTGTCCAGAGATGTCTGGGGGATCTGGCGTCTCCTGTGCGTTCATGGCGGACCTTTGCTTGATGCGCAGGCGGATGTCCGGGTGCGCGGCGGACGGTGACGCGCAGACACAGGAGGCGCTCGGGCCCACGGGGGCGGAAGCACGGCATATGGGGCGCATGACCGCTATTCATGAGTGGTGCACGCTCGCTAACGTGCCGGCCCCAGCCTGATTCGAGTGTAGGAATCACGCCGCGTACGGCGCACGAGTAGGAAATACTTGTTTTTCCGGGAGCAGACACTTGTTTTCCGCAGAAACAGCCGGGACTGTAAGGGCGCCAGCGAGTAGCCGGCGGCCCGGGCAGCAGGCCAAAAAGCGGTCCGCGCGGAATATTCCCGTTGACGCGGGGAGCGAACAAGGCTCCGGGCCGCGGGACTTACGGACACGCCTCGCGTACGGTTGAACCATGGCTACCGTTGACATCAGAGGTGAACAGTTCGCATCAACCATCGAGGGCAACGACATTGTCCTGGTGGACTTCTGGGCTGAATGGTGCGGCCCCTGCCGCCAGTTCGCCCCCACGTTTTCCGCGGCTTCCGAGAAGCACCCGGACGTCGTGTTCGCGAAAGTGGACACCGAAGCCGAACAGCAGCTGGCAGCGGAGGCAGGCATCTCCTCGATCCCCACGCTGATGGCATTCCGCGAAAAGGTGCTGGTCTTCTCGCAGCCGGGAGCGCTGCCCGCCGCGCAGCTCGAGCAGGTCATCGACGCCGTCAAGGCGCTCGACATGGAGGAAGTCCACGCGCACGTAGCCCGCTCCCAGGCAGAAGCGGCCGCTGCAGCCGGCAACACCTCGGGCAAGACTGCCGGGCCCCAGGACGGCTCGCAGATCCCCGACTTCTAAGGGCTCGCCCTTAACAAGCAACGCGCGGTGATTCTCTGTCAGAGAATCACCGCGCGTTGCTTTGTTGGCCGAAAACTAGAGGCGCTCCACCTTGACCGGTTCGGCCAGGAGCGCGCTGAGGGACTCGTTCAGGTCCTGCAGGGCGATGCCCTTGGAGTGTGCGTCGAGGGCTTCCTCGGACTCCCAGCGCTCAGTCAGGACCAGCTTCTCCTCGGTCGCCTCGGTGAGCTCGTACCGGATGCAGCCGGGCTCGTTGACTACCTCGTCGATGGCGATTTCCAGGGCGAGCTTCACGCGGAAGAACTCGCCGTCGTTGGGGATGAACGTGGCCTGCAGGTCGATGGGTGCACTCATGGATTTCACAATACCGGCCCGCGGCAGTACGCCAGGACCCGTTACGCCAGCCAAGCCGGCCGGACTCCTTCTCTAGCAATCGGCCAGTTGATAGCGTGCCATCATGCGCGCTTACACCGCCGGGGACGCGGACGTCCCCCTGCTCGAGGAAACCATCGGCCAGAACTTCGAGCGCGCGGTGGCGCAGTTCCCCCTGCACGACGCTCTGATAGAGGCCGCCCCCGTGCCGGGCGCGGACGCGCGCCGCTGGAGCTACACCAAACTGAACGACGACGTCGACAGGCTGGCCCGTGCGCTCCTCGCCCTGGGCGTGCGGAAGGGGGAGCGGATCGGCATTTGGAGCCCGAACTGCGCGGAGTGGACGATCCTGCAGTACGCAACTGCGAAGATCGGGGCGGTCCTGGTCAACGTGAACCCCTCGTACCGGAGCCACGAGCTGGAGTTCGTGGTGCAGCAGAACGGTATGCGGATGCTGGTCACGGCACCCTCCGACCGGAACAGTGACTACGTGGCCATGGCCCGCCAGGCGCTCGCCGATTGCCCGGATCTCCGCGAGCTCGTGTTCCTGCCGGACTTCGAATGGGAAGGGCTCGACGCCGGGATCCCCCTGGGTGACCAGGAGCTCACGTACGCCGAGCTGCTGAAGCGGGCTGACGCCGTCGGGCATTCCCAACTCAAGGCCCGCATGGCCGAACTCGATCCGCATGACCCGATCAACCTGCAGTACACCTCAGGCACCACGGGATTCCCCAAGGGCGCTACGCTGACGCACCACAACATCCTCAACAACGGATACTCCATCGGCGAGCTGCTGGGCTACACCGAGCACGACCGGGTGGTGATCCCGGTGCCGTTCTACCACTGCTTCGGGATGGTGATCGGCAACCTGAACGCGCTGAGCCACGGTGCCGCGACGATCATTCCGGGTCGCGGGTTCACGCCGGCCGCCGCGCTGGAGGCCGTGCAGGATTTCGGCGGCACCTCCCTGTACGGGGTGCCCACCATGTTCATTGCCGAACTGGCGGTGCCCGACTTTGCCACCTACGACCTCTCCACGCTCCGCACCGGGGTGATGGCCGGCTCGCTGTGCCCCATCGAGGTGATGAACCGGGTGATTTCCGAGATGAACATGAAGGACGTGGCCATCTGCTACGGCATGACCGAAACGTCGCCGGTGTCCACCATGACCCGCCCCGGGGACACGCTGCAGCAGCGGACACAAACCGTGGGGCGGACCATGCCGCGGCTGGAAAGCAAGATCGTGGACCTGGCCGGGGACGTGGTGGAGCGCGGAGAGATCGGTGAACTGTGCACCCGCGGCTACGCCGTCATGCAGGGGTACTGGAACCAGCCCGAGAAGACAGCCGAGGCCATCGACCAGGACGGCTGGATGCACACAGGCGACCTGGCCCGGATGGACGAAGACGGGTACGTGGTGATCGAGGGCCGGATGAAGGACATGGTCATCCGCGGCGGTGAGAACATCTACCCGCGCGAGATCGAGGAGTTCCTCTATACCCACCCGTCCATCCAGGATGTGCAGGTGATCGGGGTTCCGGACGCCAGGTACGGCGAGGAGCTCATGGCCTGCGTCATCCTCAAGCCCGGCGCCGCACCGCTGGACGCCGCAGCGCTCGCGGAGTTCTGCCGCGGAAAGCTGGCGCACTACAAGGTGCCCCGTTACGTCGACGTGCGGGAGAGCTTCCCCATGACGGTCTCCGGCAAGATCCGCAAGGTGGAGATGCGCGAGGAAGCCGTCGCCCGGCTGGCCCTCTGAAAGCAACGCGGGGTCAGATAACGCCCAATAATGACCCTCCATTGGGCTATATCTGACCCACGCTGCCGTCTGCGATGTTGGCCCTGTGGATAACGCCCAAAGCTCCCGCCGGGCAGCCAGAATGATGTCCATGGCCCGCCCGACTCCGCTTCCGGACACCCTGCAGCAGCTGCCCTTTACCGTGTACGAATCGCGGGCGCTCGGGGTGACGGAGAAGCGGCTGCGTGCCAAGGACCTGGCCGACGGCGGACGGCTTATTTATCTGCCACAGGGGCGGGTGATCGACCTGCGGGATCGGGCCAAGGTACTGGCAGCGGCAACGCCAGGGGCATGGGTGTCCCATCAGACCGCCGCTGAGCTCACGTCCTTGGGGCTTCCGCCGTGGATGGGTGGGGACCCTGTCCACTTGAGCAAGCCGCACGAGCTGCCGCGGGTACGACGATCCGGCGTGGTCGGCCATCGCGTCCATGTGATTCCGGGGGAAATCGGGGAGTTTGACGGAATTCCCATTTCTCTGCCGCCCCGGACCTGGCTGGACCTCGCTGCCGTGCTGCCCCTGAACTACGTCATTGCCATGGGGGACCAGCTGATCCGGATTCCGAGGCCTCAGTTCGAAGGCCGGACGGAGCCCTATGCCTACAAGGAGGGGCTGCGCCTGCTCATCAGGCAGCATCCCAACATGAAGGGTGTTGAGAAGGCAAGGCTGGCCCTGGACGAGATGAGGGTGGGTGCCGACTCCTATCCGGAAACTTTCCTGAGGCTCGCGATGCTGGATGCGCACCTGCCGGAGCCGGAGCTGCAGGTGCGGCTGGACCCCTCTAATCCCTGGTCGCCCACCGCCGACCTCGGGTAACGGCGTTTCCGGATAGCGCTGCAGTACGACGGCGAGCATCACCGTTCGCGCGAACAGCAGTCCCGCGATAACCGGCGCGACGAAGCGCTCATCAGCGCCGACTGGTCCTACTTCAAGGTCAACGCGGACGATATGGACGAGGGTTTCAACGGCGTGATCGGTCGGGTCAAGGGAGCGAAGCGCCGTGCCTCCTAGGACAACGCGGGGTCAGACATCGCCCGGTGAAGGCGGGAAACTGGGCCCTAAGTGACCCCGCGTTGCAGTTAATGAGGGTCAGTGGGCGCGGTGGTCCTGGATGGTCATCCGCGGGCCGAACGTGGGTTTCCGGAAGCCGCTCAGTCCGAGCATGCGGACCACCCGTTGCCGGTGCCCCGTCCAGGGTTCCAGCAAGGCCAGCATCCCGGCGTCGTCAGTGCGCCGGCCGGTCAACGCCGCGCCCACGTAGGCGGCGAGGTGGTAGTCGCCCACCGCGATGGAGTCCGGGCAGCCGTGCGTCCGCTGCACCACCTCGGCTGCGGTCCACACCCCGATCCCGGGGATGGTCTGCATCTTGGCGCCGGCCTCCGCTGCCGGGAGGGCCGCCAGACGTTCAAGTGCGACGGCGGAGCGCAGGGCGCGCATGACGGTCGCGGAGCGCTGCGGACCGACTCCCGCCCTGTGCCAATCCCAGGACGGAATCCGGAGCCAGCCCTCTGCAGTGGGCCGGACCAGCAGTCCGGGAGGTGCGACCGTCCCCGCGCCGGGGGCGGGTGTTCCGTGCCGGTACATGAGGTAACGGAACCCCCGCCGCGCCTCGATGACTGTGACCTTCTGCTCCAAAATGGTGGGCACCAGGGAATCAACCATCCGCCCGGTGGACGGCAGGCGGACGTCGGGGTTCCGGCGCCGGGCCTCACGGACCATGCGGGGGAGTGTCGCGGCGAAGGCGGGCTCGTCGAACGCGGACCAGTCGTCACCGGCGCCGAGCATCCGCGGAAGTCCTGCGAGGGCAGCCTCGGAACCGGGGCCCCAGGCCTGGGCGTCGACGCAGGGGCCGCCGCCGCTGTCCGCCACAACCCCGGAGTCACCTGCGGCGGCGAGCCGCAGTGTCACCGGGCCATCCGGCGTCGTGAAGGCCATCCACAGCCCGTCCGGCCGCGCGGAGAAGGAGGGGTCGCCGTTGCCGCGCATCAGGATCCCCAGGGTGCGGCGCAGGTCATACGGGCCGCCCGGATACCACCGGAGGGACGCGTCCGCGGCGGCTGCCAGCCGGGCGGGGGCGTCAGCAATGGTCATGCATTCATCGTCCCACGCCGGACCGACAAAGCCGCCGCCGGCCCCGCCGGGAGGGTTTCACCAGGCCCTTAACCGGGGCCGGTGCCGGGACTACAATCCCCAGTGTGGCGCGGGTGGGCCGCGTCGCTTCCTTCGAGTTGTAGGTGATCGCAATGGGTGGAGTGGTGCATTTTGAAATCCCCGCGGACGACCAGGACCGGGCGAGAAACTTCTACAACCAGGCGCTCGGCTGGCGGATCGACCCCATGCCGGAGATGGACTACAACGTGGTGATCACCACCCCGATGGACGAAAACGGCAGGCCCACGGAGCCGGGCGCCATCAACGGCGGCATGATGGCCAGGGAGGGCGAGCTGACGACGCCGGTCATCACCGTGGACGTGGAGGACATTGAGGCGACCCTGCGCACCGTCGAGCAGCTGGGCGGTTCGGTGGTGAAGCCGAAGGAAACCATTCCGGGCATGGGCCACTACGCCTACTTCAAGGACAGCGAGGGGAACATCCTGGGGCTCTGGGAGAACCTGCCCGCCGATGCCGGCGGCGCCACCGGCTGAGCCAGGGGCCGCTGCCAACGGCTACTCCTCACCGAAGCGGCTGCGGGCCTTCGCCGGGATCAGCGGTTTCTGGGCGCGGACTCTGAGCTCCTGCACCGCCCAAGTGTTGCCGTCCGGGTCGCTGAACCCGAAGAAGGTGCCGCCGTCCCGCTCGTCGAAAACGGTGATCTCGCTCGCCTCCACGCCGCGGCTGAGCAGGTCGTCGCGCGCCGCCCGGGCGTCCGCCACCACGAGCTGCAGGCCGCGCATTGAGCCCGGGGCCATCTCGTTCTGTGAAGGCAGGTCGCCGATCACAATGGAACACCCCGAACCGGGAGGCGTCAGCTGCACCACGTGCATGTGCTCGTTCCGCGTGTCGTGGTCCAGATTGAAGCCGACCTTGTCACGGTAAAACTCCACCGCCCTATCGATGTCGCTCACGGGCAGCACAACAACTTCGAGGGTCCAGTCCAAGGCACAATTCCTTTCAACGGAGCTCAGGCACGCACCCGGCGGAGGGTGCCGATGCCAGCTTGCCCTGCCGCACCGGCCTTGGCCAGTACCTCGGCAGGAGCGTGGCAACGGCACGGACGGCAAGAAGCGGTTACGGCATCCCGTTTCCTGCCCAGAGCGCCAGGACGGCCAGGGGAAGGGCGAGGACAACGGCCACAAGCCCGGCCACAGCGTAGCCGCCCCAACGCACGCGCAGGTTGAGGCTCTGCAGCCGCTCGTGCCAGAGGAGCGTGGCGAGTGAGGCCCACGGCGTAATGAGCGGGCCCAGGTTGACTCCTATCAGGAGCGCGCCCAGTCTCAGCGGCGATCCGGCCGCAGGTTCAAGGGCAAGGTAGGCGGGGAGGTTATTGGCGATGTTGGCGGCGCCGGCGCCCAGAACAGCGAGGCGCAGCAGGTCCGGGAACGTCTCGCCTGTCCCGGCGGCAGGTGATAACACGCTGGCGAGGCCCTGCGAGTGCAGGGTCTCCACCACCATGAACAGCCCGACCGTCAGCATCAGCGGGCGCCATGGCAGCATCGACCAGCGCAGGGCGGACGGCCGCCGGAGAAGGAACATGGCCACCAGAAACCCGGCCGCGAGGGCAGCCGGAACCGCCACGGGAATCCCCGAAACCAGCGCAGGCAGCAGCACGAGCAAGGTGCCGGCCGACGCCCGGAGCAGCGTCCGGTCGCCGGCTGCATGGACCGGCTGCGGCCCGTAGCGGCCCCGCAGGTCCCGGCGGAAGGCCAGCCAAAGCAGCAGCGACGGCACAACCATGCCGACGGTGGCCGGAGCCCACATCAGTTTGGCGAATCCCACTGGGCTCAGGGACATGCTCGACTGCGCCAGCAGGTTCGTGAGGTTGGAGACCGGAAGGAACAGCGACGCCGTGTTGGCCAGCCATACCGTGCTCAGGGCGAAGGGCAGAGGTGGGATCTTGGCGTGGACGGCGAGCAGCACCACCATGGGAGTCACCAGGACCGCGGTGGTGTCGAGCGACAGGAAGGCCGTGGAAACGACGGACAGGGCAAGCACAAAGACCCACAACAGAAGGACACTGCCGCGGCCCAGCACCGCAATGCGGTCCGTCACCACATGGAACAATCCCGCATCATCAACCAGTTCGGTGACAACGGTCATCGTCACCACGAAGGCGAGGATGGGGACTGTGCGCTCCGCCAATTCTCCGAACGCGGGCCATGGCAGAAGGCCAGCGGCGAGGCAGCCGGCCCCTGCAAGCAGCATGAGGCCCGGCAGCAGATAGCTCCGTACATTCTTCGGTATTCCCACGCGCGCCACTGCCCAATCTTCGCACCGAACGCCCCGGGGACAACCAGCCGGCCCAAGGCGGTAAGTTGGTACCCATGAAGTACGCCCAGTCTGTCCTGGACCTCATCGGCAACACCCCCCTCATCAAGCTGAACCACGTCACAGATGACATCAAAGCCACCGTCCTCGTGAAACTGGAATACGTGAACCCCGGCGGATCCATTAAGGACCGCATCGCGGCGAGGATGGTTGAGGAAGCCGAACGCGACGGCAAGCTCAAGCCCGGCGGCACCATCATCGAACCCACCTCGGGGAACACCGGCGTGGGCCTGGCCCTGGTGGCGCAGCAGAAGGGCTACAAGTGCATCTTCGTGGTCCCGGACAAGGTGGGCGAGGACAAGCGCGCAGTCCTGGAGGCGTACGGCGCCGAAGTGGTGGTGACCCCCACCGCCGTCGAACCCGACAGCCCGCAAAGCTACTACGGCGTGTCCGACCGCCTGGTCACCGAGATTCCCGGCGCCTACAAGCCGGACCAGTTCTCCAACCCCGCGGCGCCGCTGAGCCACTACGAGACCACCGGCCCGGAGATCTGGCGGGACACCGACGGCAAGGTGACCCACTGCGTCATCGGCGCCGGCACCGGCGGCACCATCACTGGAACCGGCCGCTACCTCAAGGAGGTTTCGGCGGACCGTCCGGAGTCCGACGGCGGCCGGGTCAGGATCATCGGGGCCGATCCCGAAGGCTCGGTCTACTCGGGCGGCGCCGGGCGTCCGTACTTCGTCGAAGGCGTCGGCGAGGACATGTGGCCTGGCAACTACGACAAGTCAGTCCCGGACCAGGTCCTCGCCGTCAGCGACGCCGACTCCTTCGCCATGACCCGGCGGCTTGCCCGCGAAGAGGGCCTGCTGGTGGGCGGCTCCTCCGGCATGGCCGTGGTGGCCGCCCTGCGCACCGCCAGGGACCTCCCCGAGGACGCGGTGGTGGTGGTGATCCTGCCCGACTCCGGCCGCGGTTACCTCGCCAAGATCTTCAACGACCAGTGGATGCGCTCCTACGGCTTCCTCTCCGGGGGCGAGGAGGCCTCGGTGGGCGAGGTCCTCAAGTCCAAGACGGGCGAACTGCCGGATCTGGTGCACATCCACCCGAACGAAACCGTCCGTGACGTCATCAACATCATGAACGAGTACGGTGTCAGCCACATCCCGGTCCTGTCGGCGGAGCCGCCCGTGGTGATGGGCGAAGTCCTCGGTGCCGTGGATGAACGGTCCCTCACTGCCAAGCTGTTCCGCGGTGAGGCCAGGCTGACGGACAAGATCGCCGAGCACATGGGGGAGCGGCTGCCGGTGATCGGCTCGCTCGAAACCATCTCCGCCGCCCGCCAACTGCTCTCCGACGTCGACACCGTGATGGTGACGTTCGTGGGCGCGCCCATCGGCATCCTGACCCGCCACGACCTCCTCGCCTACCTCAGCAACTGATCCAAGGAGCCCCATGTCTGTCACTGAGAACCAGGGATTCAACACCCGCGCCGTGCACGCCGGCCAGGCCTTCGAGCCGCGCACCGGCGCCGTCGTTCCGCCCCTGCACTTCAGCTCCACCTACGCCCAGGACGGCATCGGCGGGCTGCGGGACGGCTACGAATACGGCCGCGGCGGCAACCCCACCCGCGACGCCCTGCAGGAACAGCTCGCGGCGCTCGAAGGCGGCACGCATGCCTTCTCCTTCAGCTCGGGACTCGCCGCCGAGGACTCGCTCATCCGCGCCCTCATGCGCCCGGGTGACCACATCGTGCTCGGCAACGACGCCTACGGCGGAACCTACCGGCTGATCAGCCGCGTGCTGGGCGAGTGGGGGATCGGCAACACCCCGGTGGACATGGCTGACCTCGCCGCCGTCCAGGCTGCGGTCGCCGCCAACAAGACGCGCTTCGTCTGGGTGGAAACTCCGTCCAACCCGCTGATGAAGATCACCGACATCGAGGCGCTCGCCAAGGTGGCGCACGACGCCGGGGCCCTCCTGATCGTGGACAACACGTTCGCGTCGCCCTACCTGCAGACCCCGCTCGCCCTGGGTGCCGACGTCGTGGTCCACTCCACCACCAAGTACATCGGCGGCCACTCCGACGTGGTGGGCGGCGCGGTCGTGGTTAAGGACGCCGGCCTGGCCGAGAAGATCGGCTTCGTGCAGTTCGCCGTGGGCGCCGTCTCCGGCCCGATGGACGCCTTCCTCACCACAAGGGGCCTGAAGACCCTGGGTGTCCGGATGGACCGGCACAGCGACAACGCCCAGGCGGTGGCCGAATGGCTTTTGGAGCGTCCCGAGGTGGAAGCGGTTCTGTATCCGGGCCTGCCCTCGCACCCCGGGCACGAGCTGGCCAAAAAGCAGATGAAGAAGTTCGGCGGCATGATCTCGGTGCAGTTCAAGGGTGGCGAGGCTGCTGCGCGCAAGGTGGCCGAATCGACGTCGGTCTTCACCCTGGCGGAATCGCTGGGCGGCATCGAATCGCTGATGAACTACCCGTCCGAGATGACCCACGCTTCGGTCAAAGGCACCGAACTGGCTGTTCCCGTGAACCTGATCCGGCTCTCCTGCGGCATCGAGGACGTCGAGGACCTCATCGCCGACCTGGAGCAGGCCTTCACGCACATCCAGTGACGGCCTCCGCACAGACACGGGAAGGCGCCCGGCAGGAAACCGGCAGGCCGGGCCAGGCGCGCCGGGCTCTGCTCGGCTGGCTGGCGACGGCGGGCGGCGCCGCCGTGCTCATCCTCGCCCTGGCCCTGCTGTATGCGCAGTACCCCCCGGACATGAACGACTTCGAGGTCTACTACTACGGCGGCACCAAGGTGCTGCAGACCGGCGAGACCGGGATCAATGAGCTCTACGCGCCCAGGGACGGCCTGCCCTTCACGTATCCGCCGTTCGCCGCGCTGCTGTTCGCGGGCCTGGCCACCATGACCCTCGGGCAAAGCGGGCAGCTGTTCATCTGGGCTGCGCTGGGCGGGGCCGCCGTGGTGTCCGCATGGCTCGCCCGGCACTTCTTCGGGATGACCCGCTGGCGCGACGCCTTTGCCGACTGGCGGTTCCGCACCGTGGCCCTGGCCGGGACCGGGGCCATCGTGCTGCTGGGGCCATGGCGGGACACCTTCGTGTTCGGGCAGATCAACATCATCCTGATGGGCCTGATCCTGGCCGATTTCGCGCTCCACGGAAAATCCCGGGCGGGGGAGATCCGCTGGCCTGCCGGCCTGCTGATCGGCGTCGCTGCCGGCATCAAGCTGACCCCGCTCGCGTTCGGCCTCTATTTCCTGGTCCGGCGTGATTTCAAGGCCCTCGGCTGGATGGCGGCCGGATTCCTCGGCTCCGTCGCCGTCGCCTGGGCCGCACTGCCGCACGCGTCCGCGATGTTCTGGACCAGGATCCTGCCCAATACGGGACGCATCGGCGACCCGGGCTACGTGGACAACCTGTCCCTGAAGGGGCTGCTGCTCCACCTTGGACTGCCGGACTCCGGGTTCACGAGCCTGCTCTGGCTGGTGCTTGCGCTGGCCCTGGCCGGCCTCACCGCGCTGGTGATCCGCTGGGCGCTGGCAGTGGAGGAGAACTTCGTGGCGGTGTCCGCCACCGCGGTGCTGATGCTCCTGGTCAGTCCGGTGTCCTGGTCCCACCACTGGGTGTGGACCGCGGTCGCGCTGCCGTCCATGGCCTTCGCCATGCACCGGGTCCCTTCCCGGACCGGCCTGATGCGGCTGGGCGGCTGGGCGGTGGTGGCGGCGTCCGCCGTGGCCTTCTACCTCGCGCCCAAAGACCTCGCCATGGCTGCCGGTGCCGAGGTGTGGGGCGTGAATCCCCAGACGCAGTGGCCGCTGGTGGTCTCCAGCCTGGGCGTGGTCTGCGGCGTGGCGCTCCTGGTCTACTGGGCCGCCGCTTACAGGCCGTCGCGGACGGGAATCCGGCCGCAGCGCTGAAGGTCTGGCTTTCTTCAAGAAAGTCAGCTACGGTCGGAGCATGGCTCTCCGTTCCGACTGGTCCCAGCGCAACTGCAGCATGGCGCGCGGCCTCGATATTTTCGGCGACCCCTGGGGCATGCTGGTCCTGCGCGAGGTCTTCTTCGGCAACGGCCGCTTCGACGCGATGAAGACGCGCCTCCAGGTGGCCGACTCGGTCCTCACGCGGCGCCTTTCCGCCCTCGTCGAATCCGGGCTGCTGGCCAAGCAGCCCTATGACGACGGCGGACGCACCCGCCACGAGTACGTCCTCACCGCCAAAGGCGAGGATGCGCTGCCGGTGCTCAACGCCGTCGTGATCTGGTCCGAGAAGCATCTCCAGGCGCCATCCGGGCAGGCACACATGTACGTCGTGCACGCCACCTGCGGGCAGCGCACCGGGTCCGCGGACACCTGCACTGGCTGCGGCGAACGGCTCACCGCGCAGAACACCAGCTGGCACAGCCTGACCCGCAGCGAGGAGCCGCTCCCGCTGGCCACGGCCCCGCACACGAAGAAACCGACCAGCCGCGGTACAGGCGGCAAAGAAAAAGGAACGGCCGCATGAGCACCTCCGAGGAGCCCCGAGTTTTTGTACAGATATCGCGCCCTGACGGGGCCGCAGAGGACGATATCTGGACAAAAACTCCAGAGGACGCGGGCAGCCGGGAGCCAGGAAAGGAGCCGAGGAAGAAGCGCCGGCTGCACCCGGCCTGGACCGTGGCGGCAGTCGCGTTCCTGGCGCTGGTGGGAGCGGCCGGCTTCCGCGCCGCGCCCGGCGTGCTCATGGTGCCGCTGCAGCAGGAGTTCGGCTGGTCCACGACGGTCCTGTCGGCCGCGGTAAGCATCAACCTGGTGCTGTTCGGGCTCACGGCACCCTTCGCCGCCGCCCTCATGGAGCGGTTCGGCATCCGGGCCGTCACCGCCGTCGCCCTCGCGCTGATCGGTGCCGGCAGCGCCCTGACTGTGCTGGTGAACCAGTCCTGGCAGATCCTCCTCACTTGGGGCCTGCTGATCGGCCTGGGCACCGGTTCCATGGCACTGGTGTTCGCGGCGACCATCGCCAACACCTGGTTCACCAAGAGCCGGGGATTGGTGATCGGCATCCTGACCGCCGGCAGCGCGGCCGGGCAGCTGGTCTTCCTGCCGTTCATCGCGATGCTCGCCCAGGACCCCGGCTGGCGCCAGGCCTCGCTGCTCATCGCCGCCGGTGCCCTGGCCGTGGTTCCGCTGGTGCTGAAGTTCCTGAAAAACTCACCGTCCGACGTCGGGGTGTTGCCTTACGGCGCCGGGGAACCGTCCGCTGCGGGCGCCGCCCCCGAAACGGCCGCGGGAGCCGTGTCAGCCGCAGAACCCCGCCGCAACGCCGCCGTCCGGGCGCTGCAGGTGCTGCGGAGCGCCAGCCGGAACCGCACGTTCTGGGCGCTCGCCGCCGGATTCGCCATCTGCGGCGCCACAACAAACGGGCTGATCGGCACCCACTTCATCCCGTCCGCCCACGACCACGGCATGCCCGAAACCACCGCCGCCGGCCTGCTCGCCGTCGTCGGGATCTTCGACATCGTGGGCACCATCGCCTCCGGCTGGCTGACCGACAGGTTCAACCCGAGGATCCTGCTGGCGGTGTATTACCAGTTCCGCGGGATCGGGCTCCTGGTGCTCCCGCTCCTGCTGGGCTCCTCGGTCCAGCCCAGCATGATCGTGTTCGTCGTGATCTACGGCCTCGACTGGGTGGCCACGGTACCGCCCACCGCCGCCATCTGCCGCCAGGTGTTCGGTGCCGACGGCAGCGTGGTGTTCGGCTGGGTGTTCGCGGCGCACCAGCTCGGTGCGGCAGCGGCCGCCCTGGCTGCCGGGGCCATCCGGGACGCCACCGGCCACTACACGTACGCCTGGCTGGGAGCCGCCGCCATGTGCACCATCGCCGCGGTGATCAGCGCGACCATCCGCAAGGACGCCGGACGGCGGCAGCCCGCTGCTGTGGCGGCCGCTTCAGTAGACTAGCCGCGTCAGTAGGGGCGGGCGCCCCGGGCGAGGCTCCTGCATGCGTAACTGCCGGACGACAACTGGGGGACACGACATGGGACAGACCGACGGCAACACCGCGGCCAAAACCGCGCTCGTGACCGGCGTCGGGCGACTGGCCGGAATCGGGGCGGGGATCGCCCGGCAGCTGGCCGCCGACGGCTGGGACCTGGTGCTGACCTACTGGCAGGACTACGACGCCCGCATGCCATGGGGAGTCCAGCCGGACGACGTCGGCCGGCTCACCGCCGAGCTGCAGGCCGCCGGCTCCAGGGTGGTGGCCCTGCCCGCCGACTTTCAGGATCCGGGCAGCGTGGACCGGCTCATGGCGGACGTGGCCACGCAGGCCGGAACCCTGCGCGGGCTAGTGCTTAGCCACGCCGAATCTGTCGACTCGGGCATCCTGGACACCACCCTCGAAAGCTTCGAGCGGCACTTCGCCGTCAACACCCGCGCCAGCTGGCAGCTTGTCCGCGCCTTCGCGCAGCAGGCAGCGGACGACGGCGGCGCGATCGTCGCGCTGACCAGCGACCACACAGCGTTCAACCTGCCGTACGGTGCGTCCAAGGGTGCGCTGGACCGGATCGTGATCGCCGCGGCCCGGGAGCTGGGACCGCTGGGCATCAGCGCCAATGTGCTCAATCCCGGGCCCGTGGACACCGGCTGGATGGATGACCGGCTCCGCGAAGGGCTGTCCCGGCAGCAGCCCGGCGGCCGGCTTGGCACCCCCGCGGACGTTGCGGGAACCGTGGCTTTCCTGCTGTCACCGGCTGGCCGATGGGTGTCCGGGCAGCTCATTAAGGCCGACGGCGGGTTCTCGGCCTGACACCTTCCGGTCGTGAAGGGCAGTGCGGCCGCCTGTCATCCTGAGGCCTCCATTGGGACCCCGAAATGGCTACTGATTATTAGCACGTCGCGGGAAGCCTTATTAGCACGCCGCGGGAAGCCGGTCAGCTGGCATGGTGCCTACGGGTTCACGGTGTCACCATGCCGGTGGGCGACCCTCCACTCGCCGTCCTCACGCCGGTAAACCTGAGTAGCCCGCAGGACATAGCTGCGCGGCTGACCATCCACAGTGGCCGAAGTGTGTTCCAGGCCGGCTGTGTAGGCCATGTCCCCCACGACGTCGTATGCGAGCAGTTCGAAGCGGTACGAGGTGCAATTGGCGAACTGCTTCGCAAGGCCTGCGAACAGATCATCCAGTTCCTGCTGCCCGAAGGCGTTGCGCCATGCGCCCAGAACGCTCACGGGTTCATTGCGGGACCAGATCGCCCGCCGCGGCCCGGCATCGCCGTTGTGGATGGCCAGCTCCGCTTCATACAGCGCCGACCTCACCCAGGCCAGAAAATCGTCCGAGTCAGACATGTGCCAAGTATGCTCCCGGCTGCCCGGCCCCGCGAGGGCCCGGGAACAGCGCCAGCCTGATTGCCTAGAACGGGGTGCCGCGCATCCGGCGGGGACGGCCGTCCGGGTCCACTACCAGGCGGTTTGCAGCCTCCGCCCAGAGCCGGTGAAGGCGCGGCACGGGTTCTGTGGTGTGGTGGCGCACATGGCCCTTGGGGCGGGGCGAGCGGCGGCCGGTCTGGTGCCACTGGTCCAGGGCATCAGCGGCGGCGTTCCAGAGCCTTAGCCCAGCTGTCGGGTCGTGGAGCTGAGGGTCAGTCTGGTCCAGGCCCAGGTGTTCGGCCCAGAGCTGGAGCCGCAGCCCGTGGGGCAGCGGCCGGGAAGCCACGGGATCCGTCTCCGCACCGTCCGGTTCCCCGCGGTTGGTGCTGGTGTCGATTACCGCGCACGTGAGCTCGCTGTCGCTGGTCCAGGACCGGCGGTTGAAGTTGTCCGATCCGCAGGTCAGCCACACATCGTCGATGATGCAGATCTTGGCATGAACATAGATGGGAGTTCCGGCCCTGTTTTCCAGGTCAAACACCCCGACTCTGCCGGGCGCGGCCCGGCGCATCCTGCTGATGGCACGCATCTGCCCGAGCCGCTTGGGAGGGCCTCCGAGAATACCGTCGGAGTCCGGGTAACGGGGAACGACGGCGATCACGTTCAGCTCGGGGTTGTGTTCGAGGGCCGCTGCGATTCCGGCTGCGACCTCTTCCGACCACAGGTACTGGTCCTCGATGTAGATCAGCGAACGGGCCTGGCCGAAGGCCTTCGTGTAGGCCCGGGCAACGCTTCGCTCACCGATGGGTGCGAAAGGGAACGGCGGATGCTTCATGCCGTAGGTGCGCAGCAGCTGCACGGCATGCGGTCCGGCAGGTGGCGGCGGGGGCGCCGTGTCCGGCAGCGGTTCGGGGTGCCGGGGCATATCGGCCAGGCGCTGCAGCAGCATCCGGTACGGGGTGCGACGGTCCAGGGGATGGGGGTCATTCCACCGTTCGGCGAACAATTCCAGCACATCCACGACAACGGGGCCATGCAGTTCGAGTGCGGCATCGTGCCACGGGGGCCGTTTCCCGTACCGGGAATCCATGGCCAGCGCCTGAGGGTCGCCTCCGTGGTCGGCGTCGTCCCGGCGGCTGTGGCAAAGGTCGATCCCGCCCACGAACGCGACGTCCCGCGAGGGGTCGTCCCGCCGCCGGATGACCACCAGTTTCTGGTGATGGCAGCCGAAGAGGCGAACACGCTGATCCAGCAGCACCTCTCCGCCGGCGTCGTTGACCTTGCGGCTGAGGAGCTCGTTGGACCGCCAACTCATCGGGGCTGACACGCGCTCGCCGTGGGACCGCCAAATCAGGCCGCGCACCTCCACTCCCGTCCGGGCCAGCCGCGCCAGCAACTCACCGATCGCCGGTCCATCCGCCGTCAGCCGCTCGTCGGAATCGCCGCGCCAGTCGGTGAACCAGACCCGGTCGCCCGGATTCAGAGCCGACAGCTCCTCGTGCAGCCGGGCGAAGTAGGCGGCCCCGTCAATCAGGGGCCGCACGAGGTTGCCCTCCGACCAGGAGGACGATCCGGCGCCGCCCGCATGCACCTCGGTGGCTGCGTTGCCCCGCTCGTCGCCACTTAGGAACCAGGCACCAGCACTGCTGTCCACCGGATGTTCCCCGGTCCTTCCCACGGCCAGGAAATCGTCAGTGTCAGCCATGTGCCCAGTATGCTCCCGGCCATGCGGCCGCCGCGAGGGGCAAACCGCTTACCGGAACGCCGGGAGCCCCGTGATGCGCTGGCCGAGGATCAGGGTGTGCACCTCGTCCGTCCCTTCGTAGGTACGCACCGACTCGAGGTTGGCAGCGTGCCGCAGGGGAGGGTAGTCCAGCGTGATGCCGTTGCCGCCCAGGATGGTCCGTGCTTCCCGCGCCACTTTGATGGCCTCGCGGACGTTGTTCAGCTTGGCGAGCGAGATCTGTTCGGGCCGGATGTGGCCGGAGTCCTTGAGCCGGCCCAGGTGCAGGGCGAGCATGGTGCCCTTCTGGACCTCGAGCAGCATGTTCACGAGCTTCTCCTGCGTCAGCTGGTGGCCGGCCAGCGGCTTGCCGAACTGCTGGCGGTCCAGCGAATACCGCAGTGCCGCCTCGTAGGAGTCGCGGGCCGCGCCCATGGCGCCCCAGGCGATGCCGTAGCGGGCCTCGTTGAGGCAGCTGAACGGGCCGCCCAGCCCCAGCGCGCCCGGCAGCAGTGCCTCGGGACCCAGCCGGACGCCGTCGAACGTCACATCGCACTGGATGGACGCACGCATGGAAAGTTTCCGGCCGATTGGCGTGGCGGTAACGCCCGCCGTGCCGGCGGGCACGAGGAAGCCGCGGACGCCGTCGTCGGTCCTGGCCCAGACCACCAGGACGTCGGCGACGGAGGCGAGTCCGATCCAGCGCTTGGCGCCGTCCAGGATCCAGCCGGCATCCTCGCCCGTCCCGTCCTGCCGTGCGACGGTGGTCATGGACGACGGGTCCGAACCCGCCGCCGGCTCCGTCAGCGCGAAGCAGCCGATCACCTCGCCGGCAGCCATCCGGGGGAGCCACTCCTGTTTCTGGTCCTCCGAGCCCCACTTGTGGATGGCGGTCATGGCCAGCGAACCCTGGACGGAGACGAAGGTGCGGATGCCGGAGTCGCCGGCCTCCAGTTCCATTGCGGCCAGGCCGTACTCGACGGCGGAGCGGCCGGGGCAGCCGTAGCCCTCCAGGTGCATGCCCAGAACGCCGAGCTCGCCGAGCTGCGCGGGCAGGTGCATCGGGAAGACGCCGTGGTCGTACCAGTCGGCGATGTCGGGCCGGATCTGCTGGTCGGTGAAGTCCCGGACCCGCTGCCGGAGGGCCAGCTCATCGGGGGTCAGCAGGGAATCGAGGGCCAGGACGTCCGACGGGTCCGGGAGGCCGTATTCGGCCGGGGCTTCCGCAGGATCAAAGGCGTCATTGCTCATGCCAGCATCCTACGTGCCGGCATCATGCGTGCCCCGGTTACCGTCCTGCCGGCACCCGTTCCCGCCCTCGAAGTATCCGCGGGTTGAGGGCAGGACCCGGCAGACCGCTGCCAGCAGCACGCCGAGGGCCAGCAGCAGCACGCCGCTGACAAAGGCCCCACCGACGCCAAGGATCTCCGTGTTCCCGTACCCCGGGTCCCACATCTGTGCCGCCGAAACGAAGAACGCTGCCGTGAGCAGCAGCGCACCGAGCAGCGGGAGGATGCCGCGGAACCACAGGTTGCGGGCCGATTCGCGCAGTGTGTCCCGGAAGAACCAGGCGCAGGCAAAGCCGGTGAGGGCGTAGTAGAACGCGATGAACAGGCTGATGGAGCTGATGGAATCGGAGAGCAGGTTCTCGCTGAGGAAGCTCATGGCCACGTAGTACGCCACCGCCGCGGCACCCATTACCTGGGTGGAGAAGCCGGGGGTCTGGTTGCGCTCGTGGACCTCGCCGAACTTCGGCGGCAGGGCCCCGTGCACGCCCATGGACAGGGTGCCGCGGGCCGTGGGCAGGATGGTGGTCTGGGTGGAGGACAGCACCGATGCCAGCACAGCCACCACAATCAGCCAGCCCCACGGACCCAGCACCACGTCCTTCATCGCCAGGAACACATCGTCCTGGTTGTCGGCGTTGGCCAGCCCGATTCCCTCCGTTCCCACCGAGGCGTACATCATCACCAGCAGCGCCACCGAGACATAGATGGCCACCAGCACAAACGCCGAGATGACCGCGCCGCGGCCCGGTGTGGTGGCCGGGTTCTCGGTTTCCTCGTTCACTGCCAGGCAGGTGTCCCAGCCCCAGTAGATGAACAGGGCCAGCAGGATGCCGTGGACCACCGCGCCGGGATCGGCGAACGCCCCGGCGGGGTTGAACCACTCGACGTCGAACGGCTGGCCGGCCGGTGCCTCGCCGGTCAGGCCCGCGATCCTGAGGATGACCGCCACGGCGAAGATGCCCAGCGAGACGTACTGGATGTACGTCAGGGTCCGCTGGACGTGCTCGCCGAGCCGGATCCCGCGGTAGTTCACGAGGGTCATGAAGGCGATGAACACGACGCCGGTGGCCGTCACCACCGCCGTGTTCCCCGCCAGGGATCCGTCGCCGATGAGGAGCCAGAGGTACTGGCCCGCCACCTGCGCCAGGTTGGCCAGGACAACGACGCCGGCCAGGGCCACGCCCCAGCCGCCCAGCCAGCCCGCCCAGGGCCCGAACGCCCGGCGCGCCCAGATAAAGGTGGTGCCGCAGTCCGGCATGGCGCTGTTGAGCTCGCGGAAGGCGTAGGCGATGAACAGCACGGGAACGAAGGCAAGGACCAGGATTAGCGGGGTGTAGTTCCCGTTGACGGCCACGATCAGGCCCAGCGTCGCGGCCAGCGAGTACACCGGGGCGGTGGAGGCCAGTCCCAGCATCACGGAGTCGCCAAGGTCCAGGATCCCGGCGCGGAGTCCCTTGCCGGGTACGGCACCGCCTGGACGGCCCCCGGCGCCGCCGGCCGCCGTCGTCGTTCTGCTTTTCATTCGGAACCTGTTTTCATAGCGCAATACCTGCCTTGTTTGCGTTGGCCTGGGCCGCCTGCACGCTCAGGGGCGCCGGCGCGTCAATGGTGTTCGGGACGAAGCGGCAGAAATAGTCGGTGACCGGCCCGTCGGACTCGCGGATGCCGCAGCCCACGGATTCACCGTCCACCACCCAGAGTCCGAGGACGGGGTGGTTGCCGTCGAAGTCGGGAAGGGCGTGGTACTGCTGGTAGCACCAGCCCTCACGGCCGTAACCGCCGGGCTTCTCGAGGCGGATGCCCTCCGCGTGGATCCGGATGTTGTCGCCCTCGCGGCCGTGCAGCGGCTTGGCCACCCACTCCCGCAGCGGGCCGGGATCACCGAGGTAGGCGGGAAGAAGGTTCGGGTGGTCCGGGTAGAGGTGCCACAGCGCGGCCAGGAGTGCCTTGTTGGACAGCAGCATCTTCCACGCCGGCTCCACCCAGCGCGGATTGTGGGCGCGCTGCAGCAAGCGGTGGCCGAACGGCTCCTTCATCATCAGCTCCCACGGGTAGAGCTTGAAGATGGTGCTGATCATGAAGTTGTCCAGGTCCACAAAGCGGTTCAGGTTCGGATCCCAGCCGATGTCCGACATGTTGATGCCGATGGTGGTCCACCCCGCCTGGCCGGCGACGTCCCGCATGTAGGCCGCCGTCATCCAGTCCTCACCCGACTCCTCGGCCTCGGAGTGCGCCACGTGCAGGGTGCTCATCCCGGTGCAGTACTGCAGTTTCTTCCACTGCCGGATCAGCGCCTCATGGATGCCGTTCCACTGGTCCTTCTCCGGGAACACGTCCTGCAGCCAGAACCACTGCGCCACGGCCGCCTCGATGAGGCCGGTGGGGGTGTCCGCGTTGTACTCGAGCATCTTGGGGGCGCCGCCCCGGCCGTCATAGATGAAGTCGAAGCGGCCGTAGATGTCCTGGTCGCCGGCCTGCAGTGACTCTGCCGCCAGTTCGAGGGCCTGCGGACCGATGCCGATGGGTCCCATGGCGCCTGTGGCCAGGAACTTCGCGGCCTCGAGGCACATCCGGTGCATGTCCTCTGCCGTGACCTCCAGCGCCTCCACCTCGTCCATGGTGAATTCGTAGTAGGCGGCCTCGTTCCAGTACTCGATCGTCTTGCCGCCGGGCAGCGCGGTGGTGGAGAACACCAGGCCCTGTTCCTCGATTTTCTGCTTCCAGTCCGGCCTGGGCTCCGAGAGTAGCCGCTTCACGCCTAGCCTCCCGTGCTTCCGCCCTTGGAGCTGCTGCCGAAGCCGCCCCTGCTGACAGTGCCGCCCTTGCTGCTGTAGCCGGTGGACGTCTTGGCGCCCTGCGGCACCGTCCGGGTGAAGTTCGGGTACGCCGTCCTGTTTTGTCCGATGCCGGGAACGCTGGCACCCCGCGCGTAAAAGTACCAGGCGTAGAGGCCGCCGCCGCGCCCGGCCGAGCTGTTGCACTGGGTGTCCTCGACGCGCTCGCCGGTTTCCTCGTTGAAGCAGACCTGGGCGTAGTCGGGATCCTGCTCGTTGCTTGCCACGATGGCCGTGATGGTGCCGGCCAGGAGGGCCGTAACGCCGAGGCCCACCACCACCGTGCGGCGCTGCGACCGCTTTTTCCGCGCCGCCGCATCGCGCTCGCGGTCACGGGCGAAGGGGTCGAAGACGGGGCTGGGCTGGGGGAACCGTGGCTGCTGCCCGGGTTCGGGGCCCTGCGTTCCGGGGATTCCCTGCCCCGGCGTGCCCGGGGTCAGCAGCTCGGGGCGGAGTTCGGGCTTGGGCACCTGCCAGGGCGGCGGCTTGGCGGGGCCGCCGGGCAGGCCTTCCCCGCCGGGCCGGTCCTTGCTCCCGGGCTGGTCCTTGTTCCGGCCCCCGTCAGCGTCCTTGCTCGGGTCCTTTTCCGGGTCCATGGTTCCCCCTGCTGCTCCATGCTGTTTTGGCGGTGCTGTTGGCTGTCTGGCGGTGCTGTTGGTGGCCGGAACGCGTGGCCGCGGCCTGCCGAACCGGCCGTCTGTCCAGCCGGAAATACTGCAGCAAGCCTAGTGGCTGGAGGGTGCCGCGGTGAATAAGCGCGCTGCGGCGGACGGTCGCTGGAGATGCTCGCCGAAAGCACCAAACCCGCTGGTCAGGCCGGGAACTAGACTTGTCCCATGCACACCGCCACCGTTCTTGCCGTTTGCCGGGTCCACCAGCTCCTGCCGGATGAGGGAAGCGTGGGCGTCACCGCCATCGACAAGCGACCGGTGGACGGGCCGGTGAAGGTGCACAAGCTCGGCTTGCACGGCGACATCCAGGCCAGCCGGATCCACCACGGGGGAGAGGACCAGGCCCTCTACGCATACTCCGAGGCCGACGCTGACTACTGGGTCGGAGAACTGCAGCGTGAGCTGCCGCCGGGAATTTTCGGGGAAAACCTCCGCGTGGCAGGAATCGAAACCACCGGTGCCGTCATCGGTGAGCGCTGGCGGATCGGGCTGAATGTTGAAGTCGAGGTGACCTCGCCGCGCGTTCCGTGTGCGACCTTCCAGCGCCGGATGGACGAGCCCCGGTGGGTCAAGCGCTTCACGGAAGCGGGCAGGGTGGGCGCCTACCTGCGCGTCATCAAGACCGGATCCGTGCAGGCCGGGGACCACATCCACCGGCTGTACGTGCCCAGGCACGGCGTGACCATCGGCCAGTGGTTCAGCGAGCCCGACGTTGATGCCATCGAGGCCCTGCGGGACGCCGAGGCCGACGGCGAAATCCGGCTGCAGCCCGAATACCACGAGCGGTTCGAGAAGATGCTCCGCCGGGCGGGCGGCCAGTAAGCCCGGCCGAGTGTGCGCAATCTCACCGCCCCGGCCGTGCCCCCGGTTCGTCCGCACGCGGCCCCATGCCCTACACTTGAAGCATCCCCCACTCCGGAAATCCCTTATTCCTGCCCAATTTTTGAGGCAGGACTGGCAAGTGTTGGGGCCCGCGCACTGTGATGCGGGCAGTTTCATAGGGAGAGCCGGCTGAAGAAAACGCTGTACAGACTGCTGGGATAGCAGCCAAGAGATGCAGTGCGAAGTCCTGCCATGGGATTGCGAAAGCGCCGGACTTCGACGTGACCGGCCGGTCAATGGATGCCCGGCGCCCACGGCACATGTACTGCGGCTCCGCTCACCTCGGGTTGTGCCGCCTGGCCCCCTATGGATGAGGAAAGTTTCCCTATGCCCGAAAATCACGACGACGCCACCACCGAAGCCACGGAAGTCACCGAAGCTCCTGTCACCGAAGCCGCGGAGACCCCCGCTGCCGCTGAGCCGGAAGAAGAAGGCGTCCGCTTCGCCGACCTTGGCCTCGACGGCCGCGTCCTGGCCGCACTCCAGGACGTCGGCTACGAAAAGCCCTCGCCGATCCAGGCAGCCACCATTCCGCTGCTGCTGGAAGGCCGCGACGTCGTCGGCCTGGCCCAGACCGGTACCGGTAAGACTGCAGCATTCGCAGTACCGGCACTGTCCAAGCTGGCCGAGCTCCATGACCTGAACGGCCCGTCCCGCAAGACGCAGGCCCTGGTTCTCGCCCCGACCCGTGAGCTGGCGCTCCAGGTTGCCGAGGCTTTCACCTCCTACGCCAAGCACATCGACGACTTCACGGTCCTGCCCGTCTACGGCGGCTCCGCCTACGGCCCGCAGCTGGCCGGCCTGCGCCGCGGCGCCCAGGTTGTTGTCGGTACCCCCGGCCGCGTGATCGACCACATCGCCAAGGGTTCGCTGGACCTCTCCGAGCTGCAGTACCTGGTGCTGGACGAGGCTGACGAGATGCTCCGCATGGGCTTCGCCGAGGATGTTGAGCAGATCTTCCAGCAGACGCCGGAGGACCGCCAGGTGGCGCTCTTCTCGGCCACCATGCCGGGCCAGATCCGCCGCATGTCCAAGCAGTACCTCAACGACCCCGCCGAAATTTCGGTGAAGTCCAAGACGTCCACGGGCACGAACATCCGCCAGCGCTACCTGCAGGTCATGGGCCCGCACAAGCTCGATGCCATGACCCGCATCCTCGAGGTTGAAGAGTTCGACGGCGTCATCGCCTTCGTGCGCACCAAGATGGCCACCGAGGACCTCGCCGACAAGCTGAAGTCCCGCGGCTTCCAGGCTGCCGCCATCAACGGCGACATCCCGCAGCAGCAGCGTGAGCGGACCGTCGACGCCCTGCGTGAAGGCCGGATCGACATCCTGGTGGCCACCGACGTCGCCGCCCGCGGCCTCGACGTCGAGCGCATCAGCCACGTGGTCAACTACGACATCCCGCATGACACGGAGTCGTACGTCCACCGCATCGGCCGCACCGGCCGTGCCGGCCGCAGCGGCGACGCCATCCTGTTCATGACCCCGCGCGAGAAGTACCTGCTGCGCGCCATCGAAAAGGCCACGCGCCAGTCCGTGGAGCAGATGCACCTGCCGACGGCTGAGACGGTCAACTCGCTCCGCCTGGGCAAGTTCGCCGAGCGCATCACGGAGACCCTCGAGTCCGAGGACGTTGCAGTCTTCCGTGACCTGATCGCTTCCTACGAGGAGGAGCACAAGGTGCCGGCAGCAGAAATCGCTGCGGCACTGGCCGTCATGGCCCAGGGCGGACAGCCGCTGCTGGTCAAGGAACTGCCCGCTGCCCCCGACTTCCAGAAGCGCGAACGCGGCAAGGACGGCTTCGGCTCCCGCGGCCCGTCCCGCCCGTTGACCGAAGGGAACGCCACCTACCGGATCGCGGTCGGACGCCGCCAGCGCGTCATGCCGGGTTCCATCGTCGGCGCCATCGCCAACGAAGGCGGCATCTCGTCGTCGCAGATCGGCGGCATCGACATCCGCTCGGACCACTCGCTGGTTGAGCTGCCGGCTGACCTGAGCCAGGAGCAGCTGCGCGCCCTGTCCCGCACGCGGATCGGCGGTGAGCTGATCCACCTCGAGCTGGACACGGGACGCCGTCCCGGTGGTGACCGTGGCGACCGCGGCGGCTACCAGGGCGGCCGTGGCGGCAACTTCAAGGGCAGCGGCGGCTTCAAGAAGGAATTCCGCAAGAACGACGGCGAGCGGTCCTCCGCTGACCGCGGCGGCCGTGCCTACAGCGACCGCGCCGAGCGCAACATCTCGGGCGACCGCGGGCAGTCAAGCGACTCCCGCTTCGGCGGGCACGGCAACGGCGCACGCAAGCCGCGCCACGGCAGCGAAGGCGGCCACCGCGACTTCAACCGCAAGGGCAAGTGGTAACCGCCGCATTCCGACGAATGACGGCGCGGTGAGTTCCGCATCCAAATAGAAACAGGCCGGCTGACCAGCCGGCCTGTTTCTATTTAAGCCCGCCCTCCCCGGA
>NZ_JBHVBL010000052.1:0-27983 GCF_042668165.1 Arthrobacter sp. NPDC057388 | reverse complement strand
GGACTAAGAACAGATAACGCACGCCGCCGGCCCTCCCCGGAAAGGGGGAGGCCGGCGTCGTGCGTTTGCTGCGACCGCGGACGGATGCGGTGTTAGCCCGAGTAGGGCTTGGCGGAGATGATCTCCACCGAGATGTCCTTGCCGTTGGGGGCGGTGTAGCTGAGCTTGTCGCCCTCCTTGTGGCCCATGATGGCGGAACCGAGCGGGGACTTCTCGCTGAAGACGTCCAGGTCGGAGTCGCCGGCGATTTCACGGGAGCCGAGCAGGAAGGTCTCCTCGTCGCCGGCGATGCGGGCCACGACGATCATGCCGGGCTCGACGATTCCGTCGTCGGCCGGTGCCTCGCCGACGTGGGCGTCGCGGAGCAGGACGGTCAGCTGGCGGATGCGGGCCTCGATCTTGCCCTGCTCTTCCTTCGCAGCGTGGTAACCGCCGTTCTCCTTGAGGTCTCCCTCCTGACGGGCAGCGTCGATCTTCTGGACGATTTCCGCACGGCCGGGGCCGGAAAGGTGGTCCAGCTCTGCCTTCAGGCGATCAAAAGCTTCCTGGGTAAGCCAAGCTGCAGGCGCACTGTTAGTGGTAGACACGGACTTCTCCTCTAGTGGGTGTACAGGCGGTCATACAAACAAAGACCCCGCCACGGTGGCCACCTGTGGAACTCAGCAACCATCTCAGCGGGGTAAAGGTATTGATCCATTGTAGTCAATCCTGTGGAGTAAACCCAATAACCAAGCGGCGTGGGTCACATGGCTTCTTCTGCTGAACGGTGTTATGCCTGCCCTGCGGCGGGCTGTCAGGCGGCGGGCTTGGGGATCCAGCAGCTGTCCACGACGCCCGAGACCGCCTGCGATTCGGTGCGCAGGACAACCCGCTGGGCGAGGGTGCGGCCGCCGTCGGCACCCTGTCCCTGCGCCTCCTGCGGCGTGGGCGGAATATCGACCACCTTCCAGCCGACCACCGCGAACTTGGAATCGAGCGCCTTGACGGCGCACTTGACCGGCGTGCCGGGTTCCCTGGTCACCTGGAAATCCACCTCGGCCTGGGTGGCATCCGTGGTCCGGTAGCCGATGTCCTTGAACGTCACCGACGCTGTGGCATTGGACGTGGACACCCACGCCAGAAAGCCCATCCCGACGGCGAGCGCGGCGATGCCCGCCCAGCGCCTGGCCTTTCCGGACATCCTGCGCTTTGGACGGCCATAGCGATTGGCTAGGCTAATGTCTGCAGGCTGGGCTGCCGGCTTGTCCTCGGTAGTCACCCTTCCAGTTTAGTGGCGATCAACCCGGGAAATATCCGGCGTCAGCATTGCAGTCCGTCCCAGGAGAAAGAGGAGCATTCCCAGATGACAGCGTCCACCAGCCAGTCGTCCAAGCTTCGCCTGCTGGCAGTCCACGCCCACCCGGATGACGAATCCAGCAAGGGCGCAGCCACCATGGCGATGTACGCCGCGGCCGGTGTGGACGTGATGGTCGCGACCTGTACCGACGGTTCCCGCGGCGACATCCAGAACCCGGCCATGGAGACCGTGCCCCATCCGAAGCGGGACATGGCCGGTGCCCGCCGGCTCGAAATGAACGAGGCCGCCCGGATCCTGGGCATCCGGCAGCGCTGGCTGGGCTTTGTGGACTCGGGGCTGCCCGAGGGTGAGCCGCTCCCGCCGCTGCCGGCCGGCTGCTTCGCGCTGCAGCCCCTGGAACGCGCAGCGGCCCCGCTCGTCAGGCTGGTCCGGGACTTCAAGCCGCACGTCATGATCAGCTACGACGAGAACGGCGGGTATCCGCACCCGGACCACATCATGGCCCACCGGGTTGCGGTGGAAGCCTTCGACGCCGCGGGGGACCCCGCCAGGTATCCGGGAACTGGCGACGCCTGGGAGCCCAGCAAGCTCTACTACGACCGGGCCTTCAACCCGGAGCGCTTCCGGGCCCTGCACTTCGCGCTGGAGGAAGCCGGGCTCCAGTCGCCCTACGCCGAGCGCCTGGCCGCCTGGCTGGAGGCCGACGCTGAAGGGCACACACCGCCGCCGCCCAAACATGAAACCACCACCCAGGTGGACTGCGGCGCCTTCTTCGAGACCCGTGATGACGCCCTCAGGGCCCACCGCACCCAGGTGGATCCGCTGGGCTTCTTCTTCGCCGTGTCGGCCGAGATGCAGGCGCGCGTCTGGCCGTGGGAGGACTACGTCCTGATCCGGTCGAAGGTGGCCCCGGAGCTGCCGGAAAAGGACCTGTTCGCGGGGCTAAGATAGAGACAGGAGACATTTTCTATCCCGAGTAGAAATTTTCTGCGCAGACGACCCTGCGTACAAGACTGTGCGGCCGCGGCTGCGCGCATGCCAACGGGCCGGACGTCAGCCCACGCTGCCGACGGCGGCCCCAGCCTTAAGAAGGTTTGAACAGTGCACCATTTGCTCATCGCCCTGGCGTCGTCCCCGGCACCCTCGCCGTCACTGCGGCCCGGCCTGTCCGAGGACCAGGTCACGCCCGGTCTGCTGGGCTTCCTGCTGACCGCCTTCATCGTGGTGCTCACCGCGCTGCTGATCGTGGACATGGTGCGCCGCATCCGGCGGGTGCGGTACCGTGCGCAGGTGGAGGAAGAGCGCCAGGCTGCCGCCGAGGCGGCGGACATAGCCCGCGACGACGCCGCCAACGGCAATGCAGGCCGCACCGACACCTGATCCCGCATCAGGCCAGCCCGGCTCCGGGCAGCCCGGGCCGGGGGAGCGCAACGCCCTCGGTGCCGAACCTTCTGCCTACCTGCGCCAGCACGCCGGAAATCCGGTGCACTGGCAGCCCTTCGGGGACGCCGCCTTCGCGGCCGCAGCCTCCCGGGACGTCCCCGTGTTCCTGTCCATCGGCTATGCAGCCTGCCACTGGTGCCACGTCATGGCCCGCGAGTCCTTCGAAGACCAGGCCACAGCTGACTACCTGAACAGCCATTTTGTGGCGGTGAAAGTGGACCGCGAGGAACGTCCGGACGTGGATTCGGTGTACATGGCCGCCACCCAGGCCATCAGCGGCGAGGGCGGCTGGCCCATGTCCGTGTTCCTGACCCCGGCGGGCCTGGCCTTCCACGCGGGAACCTACTTCCCGCCCCGGCCCATGCCCGGGCGTCCCTCCTTCCGCCAGGTTCTGGAGGCCGTGTGGGAAGCCTGGACCGAACGCCGCGGCGCCGTTGAGGACAACGCCCGCTCGCTGGCACAAAACATGGGCCAGGTGCAGCTGGCAGCAGCCGTGGACGTGACCCATCCCGCGGAACTGCCCGGCGCCGGTCTGCTGCCCGCCGCGGTCCGTTCCCTGGCCGGGTCTGAAGACGACGACGGCGGGTTCGGCACCGCCCCCAAGTTTCCGCCGTCGGCCGTTCTGGAGTTCCTGATCCGGCACGCCGCCGTTCCCTCGGACACCGCAGTGGAGGCCCGGGAGATGGCCGGGCGCACGCTCGCGGCCATGGCCCGCTCCGCTCTGTTTGACCAGCTCGACGGCGGCTTCGCCCGCTACTCGGTGACCAAGGACTGGTCCGTTCCGCACTTCGAAAAGATGCTGTACGACAACGCCCAGCTGCTGCGGACCTACGTCCACTGGATCCGGCTCGGCGGAACTGCCGGGTTCCCGGCGCATGAGGCCGCCGGTGTCGCGGCGCGGACCGCCGGCTGGATGCTCTCAGCCCTGGGGCTGCCCGGGGGCGGACTGGCGTCCTCGCTGGATGCCGACGCCGTGGTGGACGGGGAGCACCACGAGGGGGCCAGCTATCTGTGGACGCCGGATGACCTTAACCGCCTGCTCGGGGCGGAGGATGCCGCGTCCGTCGCCTGGATGATGAACATCGGCACCAAGGGCACCGTCTCGGAACTCGGCTCGCCGCTGCACCCTGGCCGGGCGCTGGACGGTGACGAGGCGCGGCTTTGGCAGGAGGTCAGGCCGCGGCTGCTGGAGGCCCGGGCACGGCGGCCGCAGCCCGAGCGGGACGGGAAGGTGGTGGCGGGCTGGAACGGACTCGCCGTGGCGGCGCTCGCCGAGGCCGGCGCCGTGCTGGACCGGCCAGACCTCGTCACGGCCGCCGGCACGGTCGCCGCCTACCTTGAAGGGGTCCACTGGCAGCCGGATCCGGGCAGGCAGCACGCGGCCGGGCACCTGGTCCGTGTCTCGCACGGGGGTATGGCCCGGGGGATCGGCGGCCTGCTTGAGGACTACGCGTTCTGCGCGGACGGCTTCCTGGCGCTGTATTCGGTCACCGGCGCCGAACGCTGGTACGTGCTCGCCGAGGCGCTGATCCAGGCGGCCTGTGCGCGGTTCATCGACGGCGGAAGGCTGGCCGATTCAGCCGGGGAATCGGAGCAGGTGGTCGGCGCCCAGGGAGGAACTCCGGGACTGGACCCTTTCGACAACGCCACGCCCAGCGGCGCTGCCGCCTTCGCCGGCGTCCTGCTGGGCTACGCTGCCCTGTCCGGCTCCGCCGAACACCGGAGCATCTCCGAAAGCATCCTGGCGCTGGTTCCCCCGCTCGCCACGCGCGCACCGCGGGTGGCGGGCTGGCTGCTGGCCACAGCGCAGGCCGCGCTTGCCGGGCCTGTGGAGGCCGCCGTCGTCGGACCTGCCGGCCCGGAACGGGACGCGCTCCACCGCGCGCTGCTGCGGTCCCCGAGCCCGGGACTGGTGGTGGCCGCAGGGGAAGCGGACGACGGCGGGACACCGGCCGGGGTGCCGCTGCTGCGGCACCGGCAGGCCGGACCCGGCGGGGCGCCCCTTGTGTACGTATGCCGCCGCATGGTCTGCGACCGGCCGGTGGCGGGCGTGGAGGAGGCGCTCGAACGGGTCAGCTCAGCACGGCAATGAGGATGGCCGCGAAGTGCGCGGCGAAGGCCAGCACCGTGAAGGCGTGGAACAGTTCATGGAAGCCGAAGTGCCGGTAGCTGAAGTTGGGCTTCTTGAGTGCATAGAACATGGCTCCGACGATATAGAGTGCGCCGCCGATGCAGATGAGCAGCGCCGCCGGGACGCTCGCAGCGAAAAACGCCGGCAGGTAGAACAGGGAGCCGCAGCCGAGGCCGACGTAGATGGGCACGTACAGCCAGCGCGGCGCGTCGGTCCACAGCAGCCGGAACAGCACCCCCAGGACCGCGGCTGACCAGATCAGCCAGAGCAGGACTTCCGCCGTGGTCCTCTCCAGCAGGCTCCACGCGAGCGGCGTGTAGCTGCCGGCGATCACCAGCATGATGTTCGTGTGGTCCAGCCGCTTGAGGACGCGCTTGACGCCCGGGGACCAGTTGCCCCGGTGGTACACCGCGCTCACGCCGAACAGCAGCACGCCCGTCAGGGCGTAAATGGCGGAGGTGACCTTGCGGTCCGCCGTGGGGGCCAGGATAACCAGGACAATTCCCGCGGCCAGGGCGAACGGCGCGGTGACGGTGTGGATCCATCCCCGCCACCTGGGCTTGATGGTCAGCAGTTCCGCGATCCGGGCCGCGGCGTCGTCCACGGCCGTGGAGTCCGGCTCTGGCGGTTCCTGGGCTCCCGCCCCGCCGTGCGGGGCATTGCTTTTCATGCCTTCAAGAATAACTTACGGTCCAGTAAGTTACCTTTGAGTAAGTTTGCTGTTGGTGCTGTTCGGAGGGTTCGGTCTTCGGGCTGCGCGGCGGCCGCCTGCACGCGATGGCCGCCTGCGGGCGGTAGCCTAGGATTTGCAGAAAAAGTCGTACAGCAGGAAGTCAGGTGAAGCTCCGGATGGAATGGCCCGGGTTCCTCTATGGCTTCTATGAGCGAAAACTTCTGCGTTCCCTGGAGCCCGGACGGATCCCCCGGCACATCGGTGTCATGGTGGACGGCAACCGGCGCTGGGCCCGGCAGTTCAATGCCCCCACCAGCCAGGGCCACCAGGCGGGCGCGGACAAGATCCACGAGTTCCTCGGCTGGTGCCAGGAGCTGGGTGTCCGCGTGGTCACGCTCTACATGCTGTCCACGGACAACATGAGCCGTTCCAACGAGGAGCTCGATCTCCTCATGGGCATCATCGCCAACACCCTGGACCGGCTGGACGAGGATGCCGACATTTCCGTGCACGCCATGGGCGCCCCGGAGCTGTTGCCGGACTACCTGGCGGAGCGCCTGACCAAGCTCACGGCCCGGACTCCTGTGCGCGAGAAACTGCACGTGAACGTGGCTGTCGGCTACGGCGGCCGCCGCGAAATCGTGGATGCGGTGCGCGAGCTGCTGCACGACGCTGTGGCGCACAATGCGGACATCAGCGAACTCGCCGACTCCCTGAGCGTGGAGGACATCTCACGCTTCCTCTATACCCGCGGGCAGCCTGATCCGGACCTGGTCATCCGGACCTCCGGCGAGCAGCGGCTCTCAGGCTTCCTGATGTGGCAAAGCGCCTACAGCGAGTTCTACTTCTGCGAGGCCCTGTGGCCCGCCTTCCGGAAGGTGGACTTCCTCCGCGCCCTGCGCGACTACGCGGGCCGGCAGCGGCGCTTCGGTTCCTGACCCAATCCCGGTTTCTGCCGGCCCCTTGTGGGCCGCTGCGGTTCACTCCGAATTCACGCACCGGCAACAGGAATCGCCGGAAGAAGACGTTGGAAATTACTGCGGGCCGATTTACGTTAAAACCATCAGCAGGCAAACCGCCGGCTGATCGGGGAGGCCAGTACATGGAGCGATTTTTCGCACCGGCTGTATGGGAGGCCGGATCCGGCCTCGTGGCCGAACCGCCTCACCAATAACAATTCCGGGCATGTGCCCCGGGGCTGGAGTCGATGTGGCTATTTCTGAACAACTGCCCGACGTCATCACGGACAAGGGCGAGAAGGCTACCTCTCGCGCCAAGCGAGCCAATTCAAAGACCGGTGCGGACACGAAAGACGCCGCAGCCGGTCTTGCTGTTTCCGGCCCAATGACTGAATCCCAGCCAGCAGTCTCCACTTTCGTTATCGATACCTCCGTGCTGCTCTCCGACCCCCGCGCCCTGCTGCGGTTCGCGGAGCACGAAGTCGTGGTGCCGATCGTGGTGATCACCGAACTTGAAGGGAAACGGCACGACCCCGAACTCGGCTACTTCGCGCGAAAGGCGCTCCGGCTCCTTGATGACCTTCGCATCCAGCACGGCGGGCTGAACCGGCCCATCCCGCTGGGCGACGCCGGCGGCACGCTCATGATCGAGATGAACCACATCTCGGCCGAAGTCCTGCCGGCCGGATTCAGGGCCGGGGACAACGACAGCCGCATCCTCGCCGTCGCCAAGAACCTCTCCAACGAGGGGCGCAACGTCACCGTGGTGTCCAAGGACCTCCCCATGCGGGTGAAGGCCTCGGCCATGGGCCTGCTCGCCGACGAGTACCGCAACGAGCTCGTCAAGGACTCCGGGTGGACCGGCGTCGCGGAGATCGATGCCAGCGACGAGGAAATCTCCACGCTCTACGGCCACGAACCGGTCTTCATTCCGGCGGCCGCCGAGATGCCCGTCAACACCGGCCTGGTGGTGCTCTCCAGCCGCGGGTCTGCGCTGGGCCGTGTCGGTGCCGACAAGCAGGTCCGCCTGGTCAAGGGGGACCGCGACATCTTCGGCCTGCACGGGCGCTCCGCGGAGCAGCGGCTCGCGATCGACCTGCTGATGGACCCGTCAGTGGGCATCGTGTCCATGGGCGGCCGGGCAGGCACCGGCAAGTCAGCCCTTGCGCTGTGCGCCGGCCTGGAAGCCGTGCTGGAGCGCCGCGAACACCGCAAGGTGATCGTCTTCCGCCCGCTCTTCGCCGTCGGGGGCCAGGAGCTCGGCTACCTGCCGGGCTCGGAGGCGGAGAAGATGAACCCCTGGGCGCAGGCGGTCTTCGACACCCTCGGCGCGCTCGTGAGCCAGGAGGTGGTGGAGGAGGTCATGGACCGCGGCATGCTGGAGGTCATGCCGCTGACCCACATCCGCGGCCGTTCGCTGCACGACGCCTTCGTGATCGTGGATGAGGCGCAGTCGCTCGAAAAGAACGTCCTGCTGACCGTTATGAGCCGGATCGGGCAGAACTCGAAGATCGTCCTCACCCACGACGTCGCCCAGCGCGACAACCTTCGGGTGGGACGGCACGACGGCATCGCAGCCGTCGTCGAAACACTCAAGGGCCACCCGCTCTTCGGCCACATCACCCTCACCCGCTCCGAACGCTCACCCATCGCGGCGCTCGTGACGGACCTGCTCGAAGGGGCGTAACTTCCACGGACGCCGGGGGCCGTGGCCAGGTTCGCCGGGCCACGGCCCTCCGCCGCCGCGGATTTCGCTTCACTGGAGTCCCAGGAGGAACCTCGCCGTTTGTTCGTGGCCGGCCACTCTGAGCTGCCAGCCGGGGCGGCGGAATGTTTCGGGGGTGAGGCGGACCCGCTGCACTGTTTCCGGCTGGCCGGCCCAGGACACGCGGGTGATGCCGTTCAGTTCATAGCCCAGCGATTTGGAGACGCCCAGGGAGGCGGCGTTCCAGCCGGCCGCTTCGGATTCGCACGCTTCGGCGCCGAGCCAGTCGAACGCGTAGAGCGCGACGGCGGCCCGCATCTCCTTGCCGAAGCCGCGGCCCTGCGCGCTTTTCCTGAGCCATGAACCGGTGGTGACTGTGCGGAGGATGGCGAAGTCCCGTGCTGCGAGGTCCTGGCAGCCGAGGAAAGTGCCGTCGCTCCAGATGCCCAGGGTCAGCGTCCAGGATTCCGGCGTGGACGTTGCACGGCACTGCCAGTACCAGCGGGCCATGGTGGGGCCAAGCTCATCAGCGGACACCGCGGTCCACGGCGTGCTGAAGGGGTTCCGGTCCTTCTCATGGATGCCGCTGGCAGCCGCTGCAACCGCTTGCGGGATATCGTCGTCGCGCAGCGGCCGCAGCGCCAGCCTGGGAGTGGTCAGCGTGAGCGCGAACGGAGGCCACACAGAGGTCAGCTCGGTCATGCCCGAAGCCTAACTGATCGCTGCGGAGCGCCCTGGTGCGCTGCTGCCCTCAGCTGGTGTGGTGCGACAGTCCGAGCGACAGCCGGGCGTTGCCTGGCCCTTCCAGCACCAGCGCGACCGCCTTGTTCGGCAGTTCGAAGACCATGGTGGCGTCGGCTGAATCCCCTTGCCGCAACTGCGTCTTTCCGGGCGACGTCCACAGCGGACGGATGCTGTTGGCTCCCAGCCCCGTCACCGAGAACTGGGACGCGTCCAGACTGATGCCCTCGCCGTCGAGCGCGGTGAACTGCACCAGGACGCGCACCCGGTGCGTTCCGGCGGACGGGCCTTCGTCCAGCACCTGGACGCGTTCCGGCGGAAGCCAGCCGTCCTTTTCCAGCGGGATGATGCCGTTGACCCGCGCCGTGCCGCCGGTGATGGCCGCGCTCGCACCCAGCGGCGTACTGGCTTCGGGCTTGGCCGTGAGGAAGAGGTATCCCAGCACGAGCCCCAGGCCGCAGAGCAGCGAGAACGGGATCAGCAGGAGCTTCCTGCGGCGCCGGGACGTGCCGGTGCCCGCCGTGTCTGGTGTCGAGATGTCCGGGGCCAGGGTTGACATGGCCCGAGTCTGCAGCGGCCAGGTTGGAAAAACCCTGCGCGGCACCCCGCATTCCGGGCGGCCAGCCGGACGGGCGCAGTCAGGGCCGCCAACCGGGGACAGCCTGTCAGGCGGGGTTGGGCCGCACGGGCCAGGGAATGTGCTCGCGCACATCCGTGAGGTTCATCGGCTGGGCGACGAAGAGGTCGTCCAGCATGTACTCGTCCACGGCCAGGATCCGGATGCGGTGCCCGGGAAGCTGCCCGCCGCCGTCGAGCGGTTCGGCGGCCACGCACACACCGGTGCCCTGATCAATGCGGATCCTGGACCGGCCCGGGCCGCAGAGGGGCGTTGCCGGATCCAGGGGACGGTACCCGGGGTTCGGGGAGACAACGGTTTCCAGTGCCGTGCGGCCCTCGTGCGTCACCTCCTGGACGGGCTCCAGCAGTTCGACGGCGTTGGCGTTGGGGAACTCCAGGGGCACCGGGGCATTGCCCGCCAGCTCCACCGGGTCCAGGGCAGCAGCGAAGCGGCCGTTTCCGAAGGAGGGTTCCCCGTAGGCGGCCTCCGGGCGGCGCCGCACCAGCCCGCCGTCGTCGTAGACCGGCGTGACCAGATGCGCGGGGAGAAGCCACGACTTCCGCGTGGCGCTGATGTAGAGTCCGTCGCGCGAATCGTTGATGCCCGTGGTGCTGCCGAGCAGCGAGCCATCGGAGGACTCCAGCCGGAGCGCCCCGGGACGGCGCAGCCAAGCGAGGACCACGTTAGTGCCGGAAGGGCCGCTGCCGGGTGTCTCGGTGTACTCGAAGCGCAGGGACTGCCATTTCCACGGGGACGAGCGGCAAAGATTGCGGAAGGAGGCGGCCGAGGTGGGCGGAGCACCGCCGCCGTGTTCCTGCCGGTGTTTGGCGTCCCAGGTCACCATATCCACAGTTTACGCGCGGGCCCCAGCGCCGGGACGGGCAATCCAGTACCATCCGAGGGTGATCCAAAGACTGGGGGAACTCTGGGAAGCTGCACCTGCCGCGTTCTGGCTGGTGCTCGCCGCGTGCGCCTACTTTGCCGTGATGGCCGTCCGGCTCACGGTGATCGACGTCCGCCACCACCTTTTGCCCAACCGGATCGTCTTCCCCTCCTATGCGGTGGCCGGCGTGCTGCTGCTGGGGGCGGTGCTGATCCTCGCCGCCGGGGATCAGTCCGGAGTGCCCGACGGCGGCGCGCCCCTTTTCGGCGTGCCGGCCCTGCGGATCCCGGCCGGGGGAGCGGTGCTGTGGCTGTTCTACTTTGTGCTGCGGCTGGTGTATCCGCCCGGCATGGGGTTCGGTGACGTGAAGCTCGCCGGCGTCCTCGGGTTGTACCTGGGCTATCTCGGCTGGCCGCACGTTTTCGCGGGGACCTTCGCTGCGTTCCTGCTCGGCGGACTCTGGAGCATCGGCGTGCTGGCGCTGCGGCGGGGGACGCTCAAGTCGGCCATTCCCTTCGGCCCGTTCATGCTGGCCGGGGCCGCCGCGGCGATGGTGCTCCTGCCCGCCTGACCGCCTGCCCAGCGCGAACGTACACTTGCGGCCCCCCCAACCCAGCGCGAACCGGCAGCTAATGCCCCCAAATCCCCGGTTTGCGGGCGTTACCTGCCAGTTCGCGCACCGGGGGCCAAACAGAACGACGACGGCCGCCCGCCTTCGCTGGGAAGGTGGGCGGCCGCCGTCGTACTCAATCGGTGCCTCCGCCGGGGGGGCCGGCGGACCTATAACCTCGAGGATCAGGCCTTGTGGGCCGGGGCCGTCATGGTGGTGACGTCCAGTGCCTTGTCCAGGTCGGCTTCGGAAACCTTGCCCTCGCCTTCACCGACGAAGCCCAGCTTCTCGGTGGCCTGGCGGACGGTGAGGCCCTCGGCAACAGCCGTCTTGGCGATCTTGGCGGCGTTTTCGTAGCCGATGTACTTGTTCAGCGGGGTGACAATGGACGGCGACGCCTCGGCGAGGAAGCGGGCGCGCTCGACGTTGGCGGTGATGCCGTCGATCATCTTGTCGGCCATGACGCGGCTGGTGTTGGCCAGCAGGCGCACGGACTCGAGCAGGTTCGCGGCCATGACCGGGATGCCGACGTTCAGTTCGAACGCGCCGTTGGTGCCGGACCAGGCGATGGCGGTGTCGTTGCCGATGACCTGGGCGCAGACCATGATGGAGGCTTCGCAGATGACAGGGTTGACCTTGCCCGGCATGATCGAGGAGCCCGGCTGCAGGTCGGGGATGGCGATTTCGCCGAGGCCGGTGTTGGGGCCGGAGCCCATCCAGCGCAGGTCATTGTTGATCTTCATGAAGGAGATGGCAATGTTGCGCAGCTGGCTGGAGGCTTCGATGAGGCCGTCGCGGTTGGCCTGTGCCTCAAAGTGGTCGCGGGCCTCGGTCAGCGGCAGTCCGGTGTCCGTGGCGAGCAGTTCGATGACGCGCTCCGGGAAGCCGGCCGGGGTGTTGATGCCGGTGCCCACGGCGGTGCCGCCGAGGGGGACTTCGGCGACTCGGGGGAGTGCGGCCTTGATGCGCTCGATGCCGTAGCGGACCTGGGCGGCGTAACCGCCGAATTCCTGGCCCAGGGTGACCGGGGTGGCGTCCATGAGGTGCGTGCGGCCGGACTTGACGACGTCCTTGAACTCAACAGCCTTGCGCTCCAGCGATTCGGCGAGGTAGCCGAGGGCAGGGATGAGGTCGTTGATCAGGGCCGAGGTGGCTGCGACGTGGACGGAGGTGGGGAACACGTCGTTGGAGGACTGCGAGGCGTTGACGTGGTCGTTGGGGTGGACCACCTTGTCGCTGCCGGCAGCCTTCAGGGCGCGGGAAGCCAGCTCGGCGAGCACCTCGTTGGTGTTCATGTTGGAGGACGTGCCGGAGCCGGTCTGGAAAACGTCGATGGGGAAGTCGCCGTCGTACTTGCCCGTGGCCACCTCATCGGCGGCATCCGCGATCGCTTTGGCCAGCTCGCCGTCGAGCACACCCAGTTCAGCGTTGGCCTGGGCGGCGGCCTTCTTAACCCGGGCCAGTGCTTCAATGTGGGCACGTTCCAGGGTTTTTCCGGAGATCGGGAAGTTCTCGACTGCACGTTGCGTCTGCGCGCGGTACAGGGCGTTCACGGGGACGCGGACTTCGCCCATCGTGTCATGTTCAATGCGGAACTCTTCAGTGGAAGTCATGGGGCTAGCTTAGGACGCCCGGGCGCCGCATCGAAAACCGTGAACGGCTTTCGACCGGCGGCCCGCCCGGGCGCTTTCCGGCTGCTTTTAGAGCTCGCCGATTCCGGAAACAAGCTCCGCGTGGCCCTCGCCGAGGCTGTAGGAAAGGCCGATGACCGCTGTCCGGCCGGACTCGATTGCGTCCGAAATCACACGCGAGCTGTCCACGAGGCGCTGGGAGGTCTGCTTGACGTGCTCCACCACCATGTCGTTGACTTCGGTCTGCTCGTTCCGCAGGGAGGTAAGGACCGACGGCGTGATGCGCTCCACGAGGTCGCGGATGAAGCCAACGGGCATCTGGCCGGTTTCGACGGCGTCCTTCGTGGCGCTGACGGCACCGCAGCTGTCGTGGCCGAGCACCACGATCAGCGGAACGCCCAGCACGCCGATGCTGTACTCGAGGGAGCCGAGGACGGCGTCGTCGATGACCTGGCCGGCGGTCCGGACGACGAAAACGTCACCGAGTCCGACGTCGAAGATGATCTCGGCCGCGAGGCGCGAATCCGAGCAGCCGAAGATCACAGCGAACGGGTGCTGGTTCTCCACGAGCGACGAACGCCTGGAGGCGTCCTGGTTGGGGTGCGATGATTCACCGGAGACGAAGCGTTCATTGCCTTCGCGCAGACGGCGCCAGGCCAGGGCAGGAGTCAGGTATGTGGTCACCGCCCCACCTTACGGCGCGGGGCTCGCCGAGGGGGAAACAATGACAGCAGGGTTACTTTCCAGGGATTTGACGACGGCGGCAGCCAGGACGGCGAACTCGTCCAGGTTGGCGTCTCCCGCCAGGACCACGGTGGTGCCGCGGTAGGCGAGCACCATGCTCTTCTCGCCCTTGCCGGTGTCATGGAGTTCCCACTCCCTGCCCCCGGCGTTGCGGGTGCCGGTCACGGGGGCGTTCCTGGTCTGCTGGAGGAGCCAGGTGGGGTTGGCCTTGCTGGTCTGGGTCAGGCCGATGAATTTTTCCTTCGGCGTCACATACCCGACCTCCCAGGCCGGGACTCCCGTGCCGGCGGCTGCCGCCCAGCGGGCGTAATTCGGGTGGAATGTGTCGCCCGGGGCGGGGGTCACCGGTGTGAATCCCGCCACACCTGCGGCGTTGCCGGCCACGGCGCTGACGTCGATGTTGGGACGGTAGCCGTCCGACTTTGGTGACGGGTTCATCAGGACGATAGGCAGGAACGCCGCAACGCTCACCACCAGGGCGATGATCATTCCGATCACCGAGGCGTTGGCCCGCTTCGCCGCAGCGGCGGCGATTACGGGCTTCACGGGCTGGCTGGCCGGCGCCGGGGAGGGGGCGGGAGCCTGCACGCGGCTCGAGGGGGCGGACTGGTCCTGCGTATCACTCACCCTTCTATAGTCGCCCATTCGCCGTCCGAACTCACATTCGAAGCCGGCGGCGGTGAGGCCCGCCGTCCGTTACAAGGCACGGTCATCCGCCGCCCGGGGGCCCGCGCCACGACTATGATCAGTTACAGAGGAATCACCGCGAAGGTCGACCCAGGCCTCGCGGGTTCAATGATCGCCACTCGAAGAAGAGGTTCACGTGTCACCAGCGTCCATTACCCAGAAGTACTCAACGCTTTCCCCGTCGCTCGCCGTCGGAACCGACGAGCCGGACCGCAACCTCGCCCTTGAACTCGTCCGCGTCACCGAGGCCGCGGCAATCGCCGGCGGCCACTGGGTCGGATTCGGCGACAAGAACAAGGCGGACGGCGCCGCCGTCGATGCCATGCGTTCCTTCCTTCAGACTGTCCACTTCAACGGCGTTGTGGTCATCGGTGAAGGTGAAAAGGACGAAGCCCCGATGCTGTTCAACGGCGAGCAGGTTGGTGACGGCAGCGGCCCCGAGGTCGACGTCGCCGTGGACCCCATTGACGGAACCCGCCTGACCGCCCTCGGCATCAACAACGCACTGGCCGTCCTGGCCGTCGCCGAGCGCGGGTCCATGTTCGACCCCTCCGCCGTGTTCTACATGGAGAAGCTGGTCACCGGCCCCGAGGCTGCCGACATGGTGGACCTGCGCCTGCCGGTCAAGCAGAACCTGCACCTGATCGCCAAGGCCAAGGGCGTGAAGGTCAACCAGCTTAATGTCATGATCCTGGACCGTGACCGCCACCGTCCGCTGGTGGAAGAGATCCGCGAAGCCGGCGCGCGCACCAAGTTCATCATGGACGGCGACGTTGCAGGTGCCATCGCGGCTGCCCGGTCCGGCACCGGCGTGGACGCCCTCATGGGCATCGGCGGCACCCCGGAAGGCATCGTGGCGGCATGTGCCATCAAGTCCCTTGGCGGCGTGATCCAGGGCCGGCTGTGGCCCACCAGCGACGACGAGAAGCAGAAGGCGATCGACGCCGGCCACGACCTCGAGCGGGTCCTTTCCACCAACGACCTCGTCACCAGCGACAACTGCTACTTCGCCGCCACCGGCATCACCGACGGCGACCTCCTGCGCGGCGTCCGCTACAACAAGGAGAAGGTACTGACGCAGTCGATCGTCATGCGCTCCAAGTCCGGCACCATCCGCTTCGTGGACGGCGAGCACCAGGCCAGCAAGTGGGAAGGCTACGCCCGCAAGAGCTGACCCCTTCTGCTCCTAGCGCGCACTGGCAGCTAATTACCCCAAGTCTCCGATTTGCGGGCATTAGCTGCCAGTTCGCGTTTAAGCCGGGTCTCCTCCTGTGGATAACCGGTCTGACGCGTTGGATTCGCATCAGAATGTATCCATGTCGCGTACGCCGATGCCGCCCCAGATACCCGACGGGTCATTTCTAGTCGAGGACGCCCATTTGCTCGGCCTTAGCCGGAAGCAGGTCAGCCGGGACGGCATCTTCACGCCGTCCCGCGGCGTCCGGCTTCCGCTGCACAGCACCGGAAGCGTGGCGGACAATGTGCGCGCTTACTCGCGGCTTGATCCAACCTGCGTGCTGACGCATTCGACTAGCGCCAGGATCTGGTCCATCTGCCTCTCGGGCTGGCTTGACCAGGACTGGCGCATCCACATAGCCCGTCCCGCGGACGGCTGCAAGCCCCGCCGCCGCAACGTTGTAGGGCACCAGTTGTCGTTCAAACCCGGCGAAGTGGTGATGTTCGACGGCGTCCGTGTCACCTCGCCGGCCCGGACCTGGCTCGATCTCGCCGCGCTCCTAAGCGTTGATGAGCTGGTGGCCGCCGGCGACTCGATCGTCGTCGAGCACGGTGAGGACTTCCCCGTCCCCCGCCAGCCACTGGCAACCATCGGCGACCTGAAGGGCATCGTCGGCCGGCATCCCGGCATGCGCGGTGTCCGGAAGGCGAGGCTCGCCCTGGATATGATCCGCGTAGGGGCGGATTCTGCGCCGGAAACCATGATGAGATTGGCGCTGGTGCGGGCCGGGCTCCCTGAACCCACCCTCAACGTTGTCTTGCGCAACCGGATGGGGCAGCCGGTGGTCTGGCCGGACGCTGCCTACCCCGAGCTAAGGATTGCCTTGCAGTACGACGGCGCGCACCACGGTGACCCTGAGCAGTATCGCAGGGACATAAGACGCCAAGCCCTCACCGAAAGTCTCGGCTGGCGCGAGCTTCGGGTGCAGACCAGCGACCTTGAGGGGGAACGCCCCTTCATCGTGGAAAAGGTAAGGTCCGTACTGCGCAGCCCTTACGCGGCCGGCACCGCCGAACGAACCGGCAGCTAATGCCCGCAAAGTGTTCATTTGGGGTTATTACCTGCCAGTTCGCGCTAGGCGGAGGGGGAGGGGCGCTTGATGAGGGCCTTGATGCGGTCGCGGAGCTTGCGGGCCACCTGGTAGGCGGCGTACCGGGGCCGGTTGATGGGGAGGTCCCATGTGCCGGGGTACGCGATTTCACGCCCGCCGAAGGACTTCTTGAACGCCGTGAACCCTGCCCACTTGTGGTCGGGCTGGTCGGCCGGGGCCACGCCCCACAGGTCCACGTGCTTCAGCCCCTTCTCCTGGGCATCCGCCATGAGGGTCACCAGGAGGGGGATTCCCGCGCTGAGCTTGCGGTGGGTGTCGTCCATCGCGGCGTGCGCGTATGTCCGGGTGTCCGCAGAATCGTAGGCCAGTGCCGCGGCCACCGGGCCGCCATGGAGGTCGGCGATGAACAGGGTCGCGGCGCCCGCGGGCATCAGCGATTCAGCCACCTGCGTCAGGTACTCGTCGCTCTGCGGTTTGAAGCCGTTCCGCCGCGCCGTCATGTGCAGGAAGTTCAGCAGCACCCGGATGTCCTCGGGATCCTGCGAAGTGCGGAACGTGACGCCCTTCTTATGGATGTTCCGGTACAGGTTGCGGTTGACCGGCTTCATCTCCGCCAGGACCTCCTTGAAGTCCCGGTCCAGGTCCACGATCCAGCTCAGCTCGGGCTGCTGGTTGACAGGCGCAGGCAGCAGGCCCCGGCTCCGCAGCTGGTCCGCAGCGCCTTCGGCGTCGAGTCCGGCCGTGACCGGCTCGATCCGGACAAAGGCTGCGCCGCAGGACTTCGCCAGTCCGCGGAGGGCTGCCAGGGCGGCGTCGAACGCCGGCACCGACTCGGCCACCGGACCGTAAGGCGCGTACAGGACCTTTCCGGCCGGGTTCTTTTCCTCGATGGCCAGGAAACTCCAGCCGGGACCGGACTGCCGGTGCACGTGGCGGCCCAGCGACTTCTGGAAATCCTCCCAGGCTTTCGTTTGAAGGAAATACTCCACAGTGTTCAGGTCCTCATGGATGTGGTCACGGCGAAGGCCACGGCGTTCGCCGTCGACCCGGACACCGGATGGACATTGACGGGTGCGTCCGACGCCGGCAGGAACGCACTTGCGCCCCGGTCCAGCCGAAGGTCGCCCTTGGGGGAATCCAGGTACACGGAACCGGCGACGACGATGACCACTGCGGCACCCGACTGTGCCAGCGGAACCGGCGAACCGTCCGGCTGCAGCTCGATCCGCTGGAGCTGGAACTCGCGGAAGGGCGGGCAGTACAGTTCCTGTCCGAGTTCGGTGGTCTCCCTCTGGAGCATGGGGAAGTCCACCGCCTCGAACACGAGGGTGTTCAACAGCTCGGGAATGTCGATGAACTTGGGCGTCAGCCCGCCGCGGAGCACGTTGTCCGAGGACGCCATGACCTCCACGCCAAGCCCGTGAAGATAGGCGTGGACCTTGCCAGCCGGCAGGTAGGCGGCCTCGCCGGGTTGCAGGGACAGCCGGTTGAGCAGCAGGGAGATCAGCACGCCGGGGTCGCCGGGGTATTCGCTGTTGAGGCTCAGTACCGTGGACAGTTCCCGCTGGTAGGGCGCCATGGGCGCACCGGCGGCCAGCACGTGGACCACCCGCGATGTCGCTTCCCGGACATCATCGCCGCCGGCGATCAGCCGTTCGAACGCTGAACGCAGCGCCGTGGCCTCGTCGGGCTGGGAGAGATCCTCGATGACGCCCTTGAGCACCTGCGGGACGCCGTCCCCGGGAAGCTCAAGGCAGCCGGCCAGGTGCAGGAAGATGTCGCGGGACTTCTCCGGATGGCGGAAGCCGCACAGTGACTCGAACGGTGTCAGCGCGAAAATCATCTCGGGCTTGTGGTTGTCGTCGTGGTAGTTGCGGTTCGCCGCGTGGGGCGGGATGCCCGCGGCGTTTTCGCGGGCGTAACCGGCACGGGCCTGCTCAAGGCTCGGGTGTACCTGCAGCGACAGCGGCTTCGCCGAGGCGAGGAGCTTGGCCAGGAACGGCAGCCGGGGACCGAATTCGGCCACCGAAGCTGCGCCCAGGAAACGCTCCGGGTCCTCGGCGATGAGCGCGTCCAGGGGCGTGCTCGTGCCGTCCGGCCGGATGGCCACGGACGGTGAGTCGGGGTGCGCCCCGATCCACAGCTCGGCCTCCGGACCGCCGGACTCCGGCCGGCCCAGCAGGCCGGCGATCGCCGTCGTCGATCCCCAGGCATACGGCCGCAGGACATTGTCTATCTGGTACACGGCTGGTGTCCCCCCTCTTTTACTGTAGGTATTGCTCAAAGCGGCGCGCACTGGCCGTTGGTGGCCACCAGGTCGCGGATGGCCTGCTCGTTGCCTTCGCGCTTGAACTGGTTCAGCATCGCTTCGGTGATCGGTTCCCCCTCAGGCGTGGTGGTTACCGGAGTGAAGTCCGACGACGACGGTGACGGTGCGGGGGTGGTGGCCGGGAGACCTGCCACAGGAGCAGCTGCGGCGCCTGCGGCGGAGAGCCCGCTGCCGGGTAGGGAGCCCGGCTGCAACAGGGTGTCCGCCGGCGCGGCAGCCGGCGACGATTCCGGGCTGGCGGATGCGAGAAGCTTCCTGACCCGGTCATGGATGACGTCGAAGTCGGGCACCGTGGAGAAGGACGCGTCGAAGTCCGGCGGCCCGATGGTGAGCCGCTTGATGTCCTGGCCCTTGGCTTTCATGGCCAGGTCCACGAAGCTGCCGAGCTGGCTGGAGGAGATGTTCGAATCCACCACCTTGGTGCCGGCGTTGGCGATGTCCTCGAATTTGGCCAGCAGCGTTGCCGGGTCCAGCTGTTTCAGCATGGCCTGCTGGACGCACTGCTGCCGCTGGATGCGGGCGTAGTCGTCCACGAACTCGCGTGACCGCCCGTACCAGAGGGCCTGGAAGCCGTTGAGCTTCTGGTCGCCGGCCGGAATCCAGCCGTCGGGCATGCCGTGGATGCCGTTGGCCTCGTCGACCATCGGCCCGCTGATGGGCACCCAGCCGCCGGCCTTGATCCGGATGCCGCCCATCGCGTCGATAAGCTTCGCGAAGCCGTCCATGTCCACGAGCACGTAGGCCTGCACGGTAATCCCGAGGGTGCCCGAAACCGCCTCCAGGGTCGCCTGCGCTCCGGGATCGGCGACGCCCGGGTAGAGGTCCTTGTGCTCGTTCGTGACCTCGGTGTTGATGGCGTTGATGAGGCACTCGTCGCCGCAGTTGTAGCCGTCCGGATAGATCTTCCGCATCGGCGAGCCCTCGCTGAACTGCGCGTTCTGGAGGTTGCGCGGCACCGAGATGATGGCCGTCTGACCGGACTTGGCATCGACGCTGAGCACGGACAGACTGTCGGGGCGCCGGCCGGTGCGGTCGGCGCCGGCATCGCCGCCCATCATGAGGAAGTTGTACCGGCCGTCGACGGGGTCAATGGCCGGTCCGCCGGCGAAGATGCTGCCGATGGCATTCCGGCTGACGTTGAGCAGGTAGGCGGCATACCCCAGCGATCCGCTGCTGAGCACCATGGCCAGGACCAGGGAAATCACGACGGCGGGGCGCACCCGGGCGGGCAGCAGCACCGGCCGGATGAGCCTGAGGGTGTTGACGAACAGCAGCAGCCAGCCCACAGCGAGCGCGGCCAGGACCAGGACGATGAGCAGCGAGGCCACCGGATTGGTGATGATGTTGATCAGCAGGGTCCGGTTGGTGAACAGCAGTACCAGGGCAAGGACCGCTAGCAGCCAGGCGCCGAGCGTTACGCGCAGGGCGATCCGGCCAATCCTGCGGTCCCCGGCCACGATCTGGGCGCTTCCGGGCACCAGCAGCGTGAGTAGGATCAGCAGGAACGCGCGCTTGGTCCGGACAGGCTCAGCAGCGCTCGACGGGTTGCGGACGGGATCCGTGAGCAGGGCCTGGGACGGCAGTTCATTGTTGGACATCGCAGATCCCTATCGGCTGCTCCGGAGGGCCACGTTGGCGTCGGAGAAGACTTCGTTGACTTTCTGGCGCAGGTTGGCGCCCTTCCGGCTCGCCACATCGTTCAGCTCCTGGGCGAACTCCAGAAGTTGCGTGCGGAGACGGGCGGAAAGGTCATCGGTGCCGGAGGCCAGCATGCGGACCGCGAGCAGGCCGGCGTTCCGGGCCCCGGCGATGGAGACGGTGGCGACCGGAACGCCGGCCGGCATCTGCACGATGGAGAGCAGGGAATCCATGCCGTCCAGGGTCTTGAGCGGAACCGGAACACCGATCACCGGCAGGGGAGTGACGGAAGCCAGCATCCCCGGCAGGTGCGCGGCGCCGCCGGCACCGGCAATGATGACGCGGAGGCCGCGCTCGTGAGCGGTCTGGCCGTAGCGGATCATCTCGGTGGGCATGCGGTGCGCGGAGACGACATCGGCCTCGAACGGGATGCCGAACTCGGCCAGGGCGTCGGCCGCACCCTCCATCACGGGCCAGTCGGAGTCCGAGCCCATCACGAGGCCCACGATGGGCGAGGAGGCGCCGGCTTCCGGTGCAGCAGGGGATTCGGGGCTCATGCGGTCTCCTCGGTCTTGCCTGTTGCCGCGGCCGGCAGCCTGCCGTCACGGATGATGTTCGCCACGGTGGTGGCGCGCTGCCGGAGGGAGTCAACGTCCGCAGCGGACGCTCCCACCAGGTTCACGTGGCCGATCTTCCGGCCCGGACGCACGGACTTGCCGTAGCAGTGGACCTTCGCGGCCGGCTCTGTCGCCAGCGCGGCGGGGAAGGCGGAGAAGAGGTCCTGGTTGTCGCCGCCGAGGAAGTTCTTCATCACGGCAACCTGGCCCAGAACGTCGGTCGCGCCGAGCGGCAGGTTCAGGACCGCCCGCAGGTGCTGTTCGAACTGGCTGGTGACGGAGCCGTCCTGCGTCCAGTGGCCCGTGTTGTGGGGCCGCATCGCCAGCTCGTTGATCAGGAAGCCTGCGCCGCTGCCGGGCGTCTCGAACATCTCCACGGCCATGACGCCGGTGACGCCGAGTTCATTGGCGATCCGGAGCGCAGCCTCTTCGGCGGCCGCGGCCACCTCAACGGAAATGTTCTGCGCCGGGGCGATCACTTCATCGCAGACGCCGTCGACCTGGATGGTGTGGACCACGGGCCAGGCACGGGAGGCGCCGTCGGGGGTGCGGGCCACAAGCGCAGAGAGCTCGCGGCTGAAATCCACCTTGGCCTCGGCGAGGAGCGGGCTCATGGCCTCGAACCAGTCAGCGGTCTCCGCGGCTTCGCCGGGCGAGCCGACGATGCGCACGCCCTTGCCGTCGTAGCCGCCCCGCGGGGTCTTGAGCACCACCGGCCAGCCGATCCGGTCGCCGAAGCTGACCAGTGCGGCGACGTCGTCCACTGCGGCCCACTCGGGGTTGGGCAGTTCGAGCCGGTCGATGGCCGCGCGCATAACCAGCTTGTCCTGGGCGTTGACCAGCGCCTCAGGGCGGGGCTGGACGTTCACCCCGGCTTCGATCAGCGAATAGAGGTGGTCGCCCGGGACGTGCTCGTGGTCGAAGGTCATCACGTCAAGGCCCTTGGAAAATTCCATCAGGGCCGCGAGGTCCTTGTAGTCGCCCACGGGTGCATTGGGGACAGCGGAGACCGCGGAAACGTCTTCGCCTTCAACCAAAATACGGAGTTCAAAGCCCAGGGCGGTGGCGGCCGGGGCCATCATGCGCGCTAGCTGGCCGCCGCCAACCACGCCGATTACTGGAAAAGTCACATGTTCCAGCCTACCGAACAGGAGCCCGGTTGCCGTCTTTCATGGCCGCGAAGCGCCCTGAGCCGCCCTAATTTGACCGCTGGGCTCCTTCCGGGACCGGCTACTGCAGGCCTGGTTTTGAGGTTACTCCCGGCAAACGGGGCTAAAATGGGAGCTTGGCCCCACGGCCCCCACTATTCAGACGGCCACGGAGGGTCATGATTAACACACTTGCAGAGCGCATCCGGGGACTCGCCTCGCTTTTCTGGCGCGAGGTGGCGAAGTTCGGTGCCGTTGGCGGTGTGGCGTTTGTCATTGACAACGGGCTGACGTACTACCTGATGCACGGACCCATGACGGACAGCGAGGCCAAGGCCCGCTTCGTGGGGGCCACCGTAGCCACCGTTTTCTCCTGGATCGCCAACCGCCTGTGGACGTTCCGGCACCGCCGGCAGGCCAATGTGCTGCGTGAATTCCTGATGTTCATCCTCATCAACGGCATCGGGATCGGAATCTCCACCGGGTTCACGGCGCTGGCGAAGTACTCCCTGGGTGTCACGGACAAGAACATGCTGTTTGCCGCGGGCGTCGTGGGCATTCTGGTGGCCACCGTAGTCCGCTTCTTTGCCTACCGGTTCCTCGTGTTCAACCAGGAACTGGACCAGGAGCCGGAGTTCTCACACGACCACGAGATCATCGAGGTGCACCACCATTCCGCCCCGGCGGCGGAACGGGTCCTGCAGCCGGACATCGACGATCCCGAGCAGCCCGCCAGACCCAGCTAGCGCCCGCCAGGCCCGGCCGGCAGCCCGGTCACCTGTCAGATCACTGGCCGTGGATGCGCTCGGCGGTGAGAAGCTTTTCCGTCAGCTCCACGTCGCCGTGCACCAGGACTACCGAGCCGTCGCTCTTCCACGCGCCCAGGGAATTGGCGAGGGCCGCTTCAAGTCCGTCGGCGGCGCGGACCAGAAGCCGCGCGCCCGGCTCGTGACCGGCCGCAAACTCGGCCAGGAGGGCTTCGTGCCGGACGGCCTGGCCGTTCGCGCCGCGGACCGCGGCAGCGCCGGGATCGGGATCGTTGTGGGCCATGAAGACGTCACCGTGTGAGCGGACCTCCGCGGCGTAATCAAGAATCCCCGCGGGCAAATCACCGGGCCACCGCATGGCAAGGGCCGGCAGCGGAACGGCGACGACGGCGTCGAACCCGTCCGCCGCGGCTTCCGGCTCTGACGTGGCGAGCAGGTCGGCGTCGCCGGAGTCCAGCACCACCTCCATGCCCAGCTGCCAGGCGGCGAGGGCCCAGATGATGGACTTCCAGTGCGCCGGCAGGTCCAGCCTGAGCTGCATTCCCGGTTCGGCGTCCAGTTCGTCCTGGAGCAGGTTGCTGGTCTTTGCCACCCAGTTGTCCAGGACGCGGCCGGAGAGTTCCACCCGTTCCGCGTCAGGCCCGTACCAGGTCAGGCGCGGGGAGGTGGAGTGGCCCGAGCGCAGGGCCGTCATCAGATCAGTGGCCGGGATGTTCATGGCTTCATCTTGCCACGCCGGGGCAGGTGATCTCCGGCACAACAGTTTGTAACGTTGTTTGTCTTATTAGGCGGGGCGGAGGCAGAATTGCCGGAATTGCACGCGCGCGGAACCAGATACTAAGCTTGCTGTCAAATATCGGCGGCCCGCGGTCCGGAAAGGAAAAAATTTCCCGGGCGTGGCGCGCCTGCAGTTCGCCCCGGGCATTGATTATTATTCCGTCGCGGCTTGACTCCCCACTACTTACACACGTGTAATTAGGTATCGAAAAGCCGCGGCAAACACTCAGGAACACCAGGTGGTGTCCTGAGCGCCGGGCAGGGGCCGCACTACTCGGGAGGGGACGCCATGGGGCAAGCGGAGCGTGTGCATGATGATGCTGTAGTGGCCGGCCAGGCCACAGTAAAATACCGGTCTCGGGGAGTGCCCAGCGACTGGTATGTCGATCCGGCTGATCCGGACGCCGCTGAGCGGTACAACCAGGACACGTCTGCTTCGCTGCAGGATCAGGCCACGGCCTTCCTCGCCCAACATGACGCCCTCCAGAATGAGTCTCTCCTGGCCGGGCAGCCGGGGCGGGACGACGACGATCTTGATCCCCCCATGGAAATCCGGAGCCCGGCGTCCGATGCCCTGGCCCAGCCGGTGTGGATCGGCCTGCCCTTGGGGCAGGATTTCGACGACGAAGGTGAACTCGGATGGCAGACCGACGCCCTGTGCGCCCAGACAGACCCGGAGGCTTTTTTCCCGGAGAAGGGCGGCTCCACGCGGGACGCCAAGAAAGTCTGCGGAGCGTGCAGCGTCCGGTCGCAGTGCCTGGAGTATGCACTGGCGAATGACGAACGGTTCGGGATCTGGGGTGGCCTCTCCGAGCGTGAGCGCCGACGGCTGAGGAAGCGGGCAGTCTAATTCTTCAGGAAGTACACGTCACTGCCGTTGTGGTAGCCCACAACGGCAGTGATTATTTGCCCAGGACACTTTCAGCGCTGGCCGCGCAGACCCGGCCGGCGGACACCGTGATCGGGGTGGATGCCGGCTCACAGGACAACTCGGCTGCCATCCTGCAGCGTGCCATCGGCGACGCCAGGGTCGTCACTGTCAGTAACGGCCGGGCGGGGATGGGGGCCGCCGTGCGTGCCGGCCTGGCCGCCCTGGCCCCATGGAAGCCGCAGGGCACCAGGGACCGGTCGGAATGGGTGTGGCTGCTCCATGATGATGCGGCACCAGCACCGGAGGCGCTGGCCGAACTGCTGCATGCGGTGGAGCGTGCGCCCTCCGTCACGGTCGCCGGCTGCAAGCAACTGGACTGGAGCGCCAAGCGGCGCCTGATCGACGTCGGGCTTTCCACCAGCCGCTGGGCCGAGCGGCTCACGCTGATCGAGGCGGACGAACTCGACCAGGGCCAGTACGACGGACGTTCGGATACCTTCGCCGTCAACTCCGCAGGCATGCTGGTCAGGCGGGACATCTGGGAGCACCTCAAAGGCTTTGATCCGGCGCTGCCGGGCACGGGCGACGACGTCGACTTCTGCTGGCGCAACCGGCTGGCCGGCCACCGCGTCGTGGTGGTGCCCAGCGCCAGGATGTTCCACGTTTCCCACCGTCCGCACGCCCTCGGCACCGCCCCCGCGGCGCGCCGCGCTCAGGTGCACCTGCGGCTCAAGCACGCCCCGCTGTGGGCCTTGCCGCTGCATGCGGTGGGCGCCCTCCTCGGGAGCCTCCTCCGGCTGGTCTTCAGCATCGCCGTGAAGGACCCCGGATACGGCTTTTCACAGCTCCTGGCCACCGCCGCGGCCCTCGCCCGGCCCGCCGCCCTCGCCCGGGGGCGGCGCAATGCCGCCCGCACCCGCCGCGTCCGCCGCTCGGTGGTCAAGGCGCTGCAGACCGAACGGCGCGAGGTGTGGGGGCACCGGCGCTCCCTGATGGAAGCGCTGGGGGCCGACGACGCCCGTGCCACCGAGGACAGCAAGGACCCGCTGGAGGAACAGCCCAGCGGCGACTCAACCGACGACTTTGCGGCCCTGTCCACGAACGAGCGGGGCTGGGTGGGCAACGGCGCGGTCGCCGCGGTGATCATCGCCGCCGTCGCCTCCTTCGCAGGACTCGCCGGGCTTTTCCAGGCCGACGCAGCCGGGGGCGGGGCACTCCTGCCGGTCTCGGCCCGGCTGGAAAACATCTGGCACCACGCCTCCAGCTGGTGGATTGGGCTGGGCACAGGCCTTCCCGGCCACGGCGACCCGTTCGGCTACGTCCTTTGGATTCTCGGCCTCCTCGGCGGAGGCAACGCCAACGGTGCAGTCATCTGGCTGCTCCTGCTGGCCATGCCGCTCTCCGGCCTTGCTGCCTGGTTCGCTTCCGGGGCCTTCACTTCCTACCGCCGCTTCCGGCTGGCGGCGGCACTGGTGTGGGCGGCTGCGCCCGCGCTGCAGGTAGCCGTCAACCAGGGCCGGGTCGGGGCCCTGCTGGCCCACCTCATGATGCCGCTGCTGGTCCTTGGGCTGCTGCGGGCCACCGGCTCAGCGTTCGGGCGCGGCCGCTTCGCCCCGGTCCCGGCCGGCATCGGGGCGGACCAGCCGCCAACCAAGCCCGGAGTGAACGGCACGCCGTCGTGGACGGCAGCAGCCGCTGCCGGACTGGCGCTGGCGGTCATCACCGCCGCCGCGCCGTCGCTGCTGCTGCCGGCCGCCGTCGTGATCATCCTCCTGAGCCTGCTGCTGCGGAAGCGTGGACGAACGCTCTGGTGGGCGCTGCTGCCAAGCGCTGCGCTGTTCGTGCCGTTTGGACTGTCCACCCTTGACCGTCCCCGGGCGCTGCTGGCAGACCCCGGGCTGCCCCTGCCCTTCGAGTCCGCACCGATGTGGCAGCAGGTCCTGGGCCAGCCCGTTGGCTTTGACCCCGCCGGCGGACTCTCCGGCCTCGCCCTCTTTCCCGGCGGCTCCGTCCCGTGGGGGCTGTTGCTGGCCCTCCTGATCGGAGCGCCGCTGCTCGCGCTGGCCGTTGCCGCGCTCTTTGTTCCGCTCCGGGTCCACCCGGACCGCCGCGGCCGCATCGCCAGGGCACTCTGGGCCGCCGCGCTGCTGGCGCTGGCCGGCGGCTGGCTCGCGGCCCACGTTGCCACCGGGGCCGGTACGCAGGCACTCGTGGTGCCGTTCACCGGTCCGGCCGTCTCCGCCGCCGTGTTTGCGCTCCTCGGAGCGGCCGTCATCGGGGGCGACGGACTCCTGACGCTTGCGGGGGCCGGTTCGGCGGGGGCCGGTTCGGCGGGGGCCGGTTCGGCGGGGGCCGGTTCGGCGGGGGCCGGGCCCGACACACCGTTGCGTGCCCGGGGAGTGCGCGGGGCTGCCGTGGCCCGCGGTGCTGCCGCGCTGGCACTCGTGCTCCTGCTCGCCGGGCCGCTGGCCGGACTGGCGGCGTGGACGGTGCAGAACGTGGTCCAGCCGGCCGACGCCGCGGCAAACGCAGACTCTGCGGATCTCGGATCGCCCCGGCTCGTGGGCCCCGCAAGTACGCGGATGCTGCCCGCCACTGCGGTGGACCGCGGGGAGGGGCCGGAGCAGACGCGGACGCTGCTGATCAGCACCAACCAGGACGGAACGTACGGTGCCACGCTTATGCGCGGCAGCGGAACCACACTGGACAGCCTCTCCACCATCGCGGCAGCCCGGAACATCCTGGGTGCCCCCGGGCAGGAAACGGTCCGCGATGACGACGAGGTCACCGCTGCGCTGCGCACCACCGTGGCCACCCTGGTGGCCGCCCGCGGCGTTGACCCGCGCCCCGAACTGGAGCGGCTCGGCGTCGGCTTCGTCGTGCTGCGCGCCGCGGACACGGCGGCACAGCTGACCGCCAGCCGGATGGACGCGGTTCCGGGGCTGACCGCTGTGGGTCCCACCGACGCAGGGTGGCTCTGGCGGGTGACACCGCTGAACGGCGCTGTCCTGCAGCCGGCCGATGTCGCACACCGGGTGCGCATCGTCGACAGCAAGGGTGCCACCATCGGGCTGGTCCCGTCGGATCTGACCGGAGCCCAGGCCCCGGTGCCCAAGGGGCCCGAAGGTCGGCTGCTTGTGCTCGCCGAGCGGGCCGACCCCGGCTGGACCGCCTGGCTCGACGGCCGCAAACTGACGTCCACCACCTCCGGCTGGTCCCAGGCGTTCACGCTGCCCCCGCAGGCGGGCCAGGTGACTGTCCGGTACGAAAGCCCGTGGGCGCTCTGGTCCGGCATCCTGCAGGCCGCCGTCATCGGCCTGACGGTCCTGCTGGCCCTGCCGATGCCGGCACGGCGCCCCAACACCGGCCTGTCCAGGGACGAAGGCTCCCTGCGTAAGGAATACCAGAATGCATGAGGAAGAGAA